>CAVGKN010000204.1:0-2789 GCA_963629855.1 Lachnospiraceae bacterium | reverse complement strand
TACCCCTAACGCGGGTTACTCAAGTTCGCGCGCGAACTTGAGTAACCCATTACACGCGCACCAACTTAGAACTAGCGTCCAAACGCCGAAAATGGTATACTATTTCCCATGAGCGAAGAAGAACAAAACAAGGACAATATTGTCGACGAGAACGCTGCGGCCGAGGCGGCCGCCGAGCAGGAGACGGCGCCCGCGGGCGGTCTGCTCGAAGACGTGAACATCGTCGACGAGATGAGCCGCGACTACATCGACTACTCGATGTCGGTCATCATCGGGCGCGCGCTGCCGGATGCGCGCGACGGCCTCAAGCCCGTGCACCGGCGTTCGCTGTTCGGCATGTACAAGCTCAACGTCACGTCGGGCGCGAAGCACATGAAGTCCGCCCGCGTGGTCGGCGAGGTGATGGGCAAGTACCACCCGCACGGCGACTCCTCCATCTACGACACCATCGTGCGCATGGCCCAACCGTTCTCGCTGCGCATCCCGCTGGTGGACGGCCACGGCAACTTCGGGTCGATCGACGGCGACGGCGCCGCCGCCATGCGTTACACCGAGGTGCGCATGCAGAAGGCCGCGGAGGAAATGCTCGCGGATCTCGAGAAGAACACGGTGGACATGATGCCGAACTTCGACGAGACCCTGAGCGAGCCGACCGTGCTGCCGGCCAAGCTGCCGAACCTGCTGCTCAACGGCTCGCAGGGCATTGCCGTGGGCATGGCCACGAACATCCCGCCGCACAACCTCGGCGAGCTCTGCGACGGCATCACCCACTACATCGACCACCGCGACTGCTCGATCGACGACCTCATGCAGTTCGTCAAGGGCCCGGACTTCCCGACGGGCGCGACGATCTGCGGCATGAACGGCATCCGCGCCATGTACAAGCTCGGGCGCGGCCAGATCTGCGTGCGCGGACGCGCCGAGATCGAGGAGTGGAAAGGCGACCGCCAGCGCATCGTGATCACGGAACTGCCGTACATGGTGAACAAGACGGAGATGATCAAGCACGCGGCCGAGCTCGTGAAGGAAAAGGTCATCGAGGGCATCTCCGACATCCGCGACGAATCCGCCGAGGACATCCGCATCGTGGTCGAGCTCAAGCGCGACGCGATCGCCCAGATCGTCCTCAACAAGCTCTACAAGCACACGGAGCTGCAGACGACCTTCGGCGCGAACATGCTCGCCATCGACCAGGGCCGCCCGCGGATCATGAACCTCAAGGACTTCTTCCGCTGCTACGTGAACCACCGCTTCGAGGTGATCACGCGCCGCACGAAGTTCGACCTCGACAAGGCGCTCGCCCGCAAGCACATCCTCGACGGCCTGCTGCTCGCCATCGCGCATCTCGACGACGTGGTGCGCATCATCCGCGCGTCGAAGAACCGCGACGAGGCCAAGGTGCGTCTGCAGGAGGCCTACGGCTTCACCGACCCGCAGGTCAACGCAATCCTCGACATGCGCCTCTACCAGCTCACGGGTCTCGAACGCGAGAAGCTCGAAGCGGAACTCGCCGCGCTGCTCGCCACGATCGCCGACCTGCAGAACATCCTCGCGGACGCCGGGCGCATCTACCAGATCATCAAGGACGATCTCGCCTATCTGCGCGCCAAGGCCGACAAGGGCGACCTCGCCTACCCGCACGAGAAGCCGCCCAAGGGCGACCCCAGCGGCCGTCGGCGCACGGAGATCGTGCCCGACGAGAACGAGGTTTCGCTCAAGGATCTCATCGCGGACGAGCCGTGCGTGATCACGCTCTCGAACCGCGGCTACGTCAAGCGCGTGCCGCTCACCGAGTACAAGGAGCAGAACCGCGGCGGCCGCGGCGTCAAGGGCGCCCAGGTGAAGGAAGAGGACTTCCTGCGCCTCGTCTACGTGGCCGAGACGCACGACTCGCTCATGTTCTTCACGAACACGGGCCGGCTCTTCCTCAAGGACGCCTACGAGATTCCCGAGGCGCCGCGCACGAGCTTCGGCAAGCCGCTCGTCAATCTCCTCAACCTCCAGCCCGGCGAACAGGTGCTGCGCCTGCTGCCCATCCGCTCCTTCGAGGGCGACGTGGACGTGATGTTCGCCACGGCGCAGGGCACGGTGAAGAAGACCCTGCTCGGCGACTTCAAGAACGTCAACCGCAACGGCATTCGCGCCATCTCGATCGAGGAAGGCGACACGCTCGTGGAAGTGCGCCTCGTCAAGCCCGGCGAGGACGTGATGATGATCACGCGCAACGGCATCGGCACACGCTTCAACTCGAACGAAGTGCGCCGCATGGGCCGCGCCGCCACCGGCGTCAAGGGCATCTCCCTGCGCGAGGGCGACGCCGTATGCTCGCTCGACGTGGTCGACGACACCAAGACGCTGCTCATCGCCACCGAGAACGGCTACGGCAAGCGCACCGAGTTCAGCGCCTACGACACGAAGCACCGCGGCAGCATGGGCGTGACCGCCATCAAGGGCGCCGACCGCAACGGGCACGTGATCGCCGCGCACGCCGTGCGCGACGACGAGTCCATCATCTCGATCACGTCCGACGGCCTGATGGTGCGCCAGCGCGTGATCGACACGACCGTGGTCGGCCGCAGCGGCATGGGCGTGCGCCTCGTGCGCCTCTCCGAGGGCGCGAGCCTCGTCTCCGTCTCCGTCGTCGCCGCCGAGCCCGACGAGAACGCCTAAAGAACCACGGCGAAATCAAAAAACGGCGTCCGCTTCGCACGTGTTCACGTGCACGAAGCGGACGCCGCTTTTTACCGTTTCCGATTTTCTCAGACGCTCTTGAGCGCCTGGTCGAGATC
>CAVGKN010000203.1:1352-2800 GCA_963629855.1 Lachnospiraceae bacterium | reverse complement strand
AGTTGAGGATCGGCTGGAAGACCTTCTTGAACTTGTTGAGGTTCTTCTCGAAGCCGCCGTCCGTGCGGCCGAGCACGTGGTCATAGCCCACGAACGTGCCGCACACCACGTCGTTCGCGTCGCCGCCAAGCAGCGCCGCGATGCGGATGAGCTTGAGGATGTGGTTCTGGTTCGCAAGCTGCAGCGCCTCGGTCTTCGCGCCGATGAGGTTGTCGTAGGCGCCCACGGAAACGCGCAGCCCCTCCTCGTTGCAGCGGCGCACCACGTTCTTCGCCGCGGCGAGGTCGAACGTCTCGTAGTCGAGGTGCGTGGCGATGTGGTCCGCGCGATCCGTGTCGCGCCGGAACACGCACAGCTCAAGGCCCTGCGCGCCGACCGACTTCGCGCGCCGCAGCACGTCCTCGAACTTCTCGCCCGCGAACGCGCTCGTCATGAGCCAAATCGGATTGTTCATCGGCTTCGGCGCGCCCGCGCCGAACCCCGGCATCTCCGCGCGCACCTTGCCCATCGCGGCCACGGCCGCAGCTGCCGCGCCCATCTTGAAGAAGTCTCGTCTGTTCACTTTTTTGAATCCTTATTTTTCTGAGTTGACAAATTGAAAATTAAAAGTTAAACGTTAAGAATTAAATGAAACGGCAATTCAGAGGACTTTAACTTTTAACCTTTAACCTTTAACTTTTAACTTTTAACTTTTAACCAACTAACGCAGTTGTTCCAGAAATCTCAGATCGTTCTCGTAGAGCCACCGGATGTCGGGGATGCCGTACTTGATCATCGCCACGCGCTCCACGCCGAAGCCGAACGCATAGCCGCTCACCGTCTCCGGATCCCAGCCCACGTGCTTGAACACGCGCGGATCGACCATGCCCGCGCCCGCGACCTCAATCCAGCCGGACTGCTTGCACACGGCGCAGCCCTTGCCCTTGCACACGTGGCACGAGAAGTCCACTTCCACGCTCGGTTCCGTAAACGGGAAGAAGTGCGGACGAAAGCGCACCGTCACGCTGTCGCCCATCATCTCCTTGGCGAAGTAGGCGAGCACGCTCTTGAGGTCCGCGAGCGAGACGGGCTTCGTGTCGCAGTAGAGGCCCTCGATCTGGTGGAAGTTCGCCGAGTGCGTCGCGTCCGTCGTGTCGCGGCGGTACGTGCGGCCGGGGCAGATCACGCGCACGGGCGGCTTGTTCGCCTTCATCACGCGGATCTGCACGGGCGAGGTCTGCGTGCGCAGCAGCAGGTCGTCCGCCGCGCGGGCGTCGCCCTGGCCGCGGATCTCGGCGGAGTCGAGCCAGAAGGTGTCCGTGCGGTCGTTCGTGGGATGGTGGTCGGGCGTGTTGAGCGCCGTGAAGTTGTTGAAGCGCGTCTCGATGTCCGGGCCGTCGGCCACGGTGAAGCCGAGCTTGCCGAAGATGCGCGCGGTGTCGGCGATCACGCGGCTGAGCGGATGCTCC
>CAVGKN010000203.1:0-1342 GCA_963629855.1 Lachnospiraceae bacterium | reverse complement strand
GCTCCACGCCGCACGCGGGCCAGCGCCCCGGCAGCGTGGCGTCCACGTTCTCCGCCTTGGCGGCGGCCGCGGCGCCGGCGCCCTTCGCCGCGAGCGCGGCCTCGACCTCGGCGCGCCAGGCCTGCACGGCCTTGCCAAAGGCCGGGCGGTCTTCCTTGGGCACGTCCTTCATGCCCTTGATGAGCGCCGGCAGCGAGCCGTTGCGGCCCACGTAGCGAATGCGCAGCTGTTCGACGGCGGCCGCATCCGCCGCCGCGGCAATCTCCGCGAGCGATGCCTTGCGCCCCTGTTCAATGTCCTCGAGTGTCATTCCAGTCTCTTCCTGGTTCAAAAGATTTTCTGACAGTTTACCGATTTACCACGCCTTCGTCAAGCGTTCAGTAGTGCCAGGTGGCGAACCACTTGCGCGACGTCGGGCGCGCTTTCATGCCCTTCTTGAACCAGTCCGGATACGCGAGCATCATCTTGCCGCGGCCGAGCGGCGCCGGCGCGAACTCGATGTCCTGCGGGTAGCGCTCGTCTTCCTGCAGCAGCTTCGCCCACGTCGTCGGCGGCACGAAGAGATCGGCCGAATACTCCGACGGCTCGCCCTCTGCCGCCGCGCCTGCCAGAAGGAATCCCGACTGCGTCGGCTTCAGCGCCTTCGGCGGCTTGCTGACGCGCCCCGAGACGGGATCGTACCAGCGCCCCGCGACCGTCAGCGGAATGTCCGCCCTCGTCCGGTTGACGAGGAAGTACAGCGTCTTGCCGTCACCCGTGCGCGCGAGCTGGTCACAGCGGACGTCGATCCGCGCGTCGGACGGCTCGCCCCACTGCAGCAGCGCCTGGCAGCGCGGCAGAGAATGGAACCAGCGCACGCCTGCCTCGCCCCAGACCTGGTTGCGCCCGAAATGCGTTCCCCAGCGCCCCATCGTCACGCCCGGCTTCACGTCGTCGCCCCACGGCTGCAGGACGACCGAGTGCAGAATGAAGCGGTTGACGCCGGCGAGAAACGCCGAGTCGCCCGTGCGCTTGAGCTCAAGCGGCGTCTCCGTAAACGGACACGCCTCCGGCGCGCCCGTGAAGGCCTCCGCCTCGAGAACGCCGTGCGGACGCCCCTTCGGGCCGGTGAAATTCCGCCAGCTGCGCCTGTTGAAGCCCTTCAGCTTTCCCCTGCGGTCATACCAGAACTCCGTCATCAGGCGGTCGATGTAGGGCGAGACCTCCTCCGGCACGAACGGCCCCGTGTAGGGTTCGCACGAAAATTCGAGTCCCTCTGCGTGAACGCGATTGTACATCTCCTTGAAGAGCACGTCGCGGTAGAGATCCTTGACGGTGCGGTCGAAGTCCGCCTTGAACTTCG
>CAVGKN010000202.1:0-2805 GCA_963629855.1 Lachnospiraceae bacterium | reverse complement strand
CCGGCGCGGCGTAGGCGGCGATCCAGTCCGCATACGGACCCTGGGCGCCGCGCAGCCAGAGACCGGCGTCGGCAAACAGGCGGAAGCAGGGCAGGACGGCGGCCACGCCCACGGCGGCGGGCGCGCGGCGCACGAGAGCGAGCTGCTCGGCGCCCCAGCCTTCGTCCACGGCGGCGGCGACCTGCGGCGCGTAAGTGCGGAGCATGGCCTGTTCGGCGGCCACGCCGTCGGCGGCGTAGCGCAGGAAGAGGTCGCGGTCTTCGGCGCGCTCGAGCTTTGCGGCGAGCAGACGCAGGGCTTCGGCGTGGCGGCGCAGGTAGAACGCATCCTGCGTGACGTAGCGCTCGAAGGCCGCGCGCGGCAGCGTGCCCGCCTTGAGCTGGTCGAGGAACGGCACGCGGCGCGCGCGGATGGCCACGTAGCTGCCGCGTTCCGCGCCCGCGCTCGGCTGCTCGATGAAGCGGTTCGAGTCGGTGGGATGCATCGTGAGCGTCTGCAGGAACGCGAAGTCGAAGAAGCCGCAGCGCTTCAGGGCGTCCACCTTCTCGCGCGTGGTGCGCCAGTTGGCGCTCTTCACGAACTCGATCGGGTAGGGATCGGGCGGACGCACGCCGTCGAGCAGCGGATGATCCCAGGTGCCGAGCGACATGGCGAGATTGTAGACGAGGGCATAGGCGCTTTCCTTGGGCACGTCGGCGACCACGAGGCGGCCGCCGGGCCTAAGCGCGGTGGCGGCGTGGGCGAAGGCGGCGTCGAGGTCGGCGATGTAGGAGGGGCAGCCGTTGAGCATCACCGTGTCGTACTGCCGCGTCACGGGGAAGTTCTCGGCGGCGGCGGCCGTGATGCGGAGCCCGCGCCGACGGGCGATCTCCGCCATGCCGGACGACGGCTCCACGCCATCGGCCACCACGATGCCGAACTCCTTCTTGAGGATGCTCTCCATGAGGCCGCTGCCGCAGCCCACGGAGAGGATGTCGCCGCCGTCTTCGAGCGCCTTGGCGATCATCGTCACCTCGCTCATGAGCAGATTGTGGTTCTGCAGAAACCACGCGTCGTATTCGGACGCGAACTCGTCGTAGCACTTCAGTGCCATTTTCTTCTAGCCCCGCAGCACCTTGTCGTACGAAAAACCGTAGCGTTTGAGTTCGTCCACGAGGTTGTACTTGCCGCGCGCGAACGGCTTCATGAGCCGCTTCGCCTCGGGGCAGCACGTGTCTTCCTTCGCGGGATTCCACTTCACCGTGGCGTCCTTCTTGCCGCGGCCGAGTTCCATGCACATCTGCCCGAGGCAGCACGCCGTGGAGGAGCGCTGCGCCTCTTCCGCGTTCGTGACGGTGGCGGCGGGATCGCCCGCGCGGATGGCCTCCAGCCAGTTCCGCCAGTGGTCCTTCGAGGTGTGCAGCGGGATTTCCGGCTTCGCGAGCGGCTCGAGCAGCTTGTTCTTCGAGGCCATGAGCGGCTGCATCTTGCCGTTCGACGGCACGTCGGGATCGCTCGGCGTCACCTTCACCTTGCCGCGCATGCAGTAGAGCCAGTCGCCCTTTTCGCCGATGAACTTCACGCCCATCGGGAACTTGTTGCACACGTGCACGTCCGTCTTGCCGCCGTTGTAGGAGTAGTGGAGGTCGTAGGTGGTGTGCACGTTCCAGAGCTTGCCGCCCGTCGTGTCCATCCACTCGCACGTGCCCGTCACGCCCTCGGGGCCGGAGTCGTCCTTGCCGAGGCCCCACTGCGCGATGTCGATGTGGTGCGCGCCCCAGTTCGTGATCATGCCCCAGCCGTAGGGCGCCATCTGGATCCAGCCCGGCCGGTCGCCGATGCGCTTGAGATCCTGCTGATGCACGCGCGTCCAGTTGTACGGCGTGACGTCGGCGCCCGGCGTCGGGCCGAGCCAGCGGTCGTAGTCGAGGTTTGCCGGCACCTTCTCGACGGCCGAGCTGCCGCCCGCCCGGTCGAGGCCGATGCCCACTTCCACGCGGGTGATCGCGCCGATGCGGCCGTTGCGCACGAGCTCGCACACGCGGTGGAACTGCTCCACGCTGCGCTGCCACGAGCCCACCTGCACCACGCGGTTCTGCAGCTTCGCGAGGTTCGCCACGAGGCGGCCTTCGGTGATCGTCTGGGCAAAGGGCTTCTGCAGCCACACGTGCTTGCCGGCCGCGAGCGCCGCGCACGCGATGAGCGCGTGCCAGTGGTCGGGCACGCAGATCTCCACCGCGTCGATCGAGGGATCGGCAAGCAGGTCGTGGTAGTCCGCATACGTCTTGACCGCGTAGTTGGGATCTTCCTTGTAGAGTTTCCTGACGAAGGCGACGCCGTGCGCGAGGCGCTTCGCGTCGAGATCGCACACCGCGGTGATGCGGCACAGATCCCTGTGCTTCGCCGCGAGCGGCATGTCCATCGTGGTGGAAATGCGGCCGATGCCGATCACGCCGATGTTGACTTTTTCGTTGGCGGCGAAGCGGCGCGCGGCCGCGCCGCCGGCGCATCCGGTGAGCATGAACGGAACCGCGAACGCCGCAGAGGCGCCGAGGAACTGACGACGAGTGAACTGCATCAGGATTCTCCTTCTGAGTGACGTTGAAAAAACAAGACCATATCTTCTCACATTTGGCCTTCCTTGTAAAGCGTCATTTTGCGACGACGTTCGAGAGGCCAGGGCCGACGCATTAAAATGACTCCACCCTCGCTCGAGAGGGCTGACCATCTCGCAAATGCGTCGGCCCAAGTGTTCAGCAGTCCAGCAGCCAGCAATCAGCAGCCAGCAAATGGTCGTGGCGGTGGACGATGCGGTCTCACTACGGG
>CAVGKN010000201.1:0-2806 GCA_963629855.1 Lachnospiraceae bacterium | reverse complement strand
CGCTGGCGACGATGTCGAACCGCATCATCAACGAGGTGCGCGGCATCAACCGCGTGGTCTACGACATCTCGTCGAAGCCGCCGGCCACGATCGAGTGGGAATAACGCTGAGCCGGCATGAACCGCATCCTCTTCGAGCCGGGCGAGATCGTGGATGGCGTGGCGACGTGCGGCGGCGCGCGCGCCGAGCATGTGCGCGCCATCCTGCACGGCGAAGTCGGGCAGCCGCTGAAGACCGGCGAGATCGGCGGAAAGATCGGCACGGGCGAAATTCTTTCGCTTGACGGCGGGTTGCTGCGCGTGCGCGTGCGCCACGACACGGCGCCGCTGCCATCCTGGGTCGATCTCATCCTCGCGCCGCCGCGGCCGCGCATTCTCAAGCGTCTGCTGCCGCAGCTCGCGACGCTCGGCGTGGGGCGCATCGTCCTCGTGGGCGCGCGCAAGGTGGAGAAGGATTTCTGGGGCGCGACGCTGCTTCGGCCGGAGAACCATCGGCCGCTCTTCATCGATGGGCTCATGCAGGGCGCCGTGGCCACCGAACTGCCCACGCTCGAGACGCGGCGTACCTTCAAACGCTTTCTCGACGACGAGCTCGACGCGCTGTTCCCCGCGTCGCGACGGCTTGTGGCCCATCCCTACGCGGCGGAGGGCGCGGCCGCCGCACCCGCCGCAGGCCGTCTGCTGCTCGCGATCGGTCCCGAGGGGGGCTGGACGGACGAAGAGGTGGCGCTTCTCGAGGCGCACGGCTTCGCCCGCTACGCGCTCGGCGCGCGCATCCTCCGCACGGACACGGCCGCCGTTGCGCTGCTCGCCCGCCTCATGCCGAAGAACTGAACATGAAGCATCAACGGCTTCTGTGGATTCTGCTCCCGCTCCTGTTCGTCTCGTCGCTGTGCGCCCGGGCGGCGGAAGACACCAACATCGTCGTGGTCGTCACGGCCTCGCCCATCACGCAGACGGAGACCGTGACGAAGGACGGCGGCGAAAGCGTGACCGTGGGGCGCGCGCAGCTCGCGGCCCTGAACGCGCAGGACGTGCAGACCGCGCTGCGGCAGGTGCCGGGCGTGACGATTTCGCGCTACGCGCCCGTGGGCAGTTACGGCGGCGCCCAGGGCGGCAGCGTCTACGTGCGCGGCGTGGGCACGGGGCGCCCCGGCGGCGAAGTGCGCATGTATGTGGACGGCGCACCGCGCGAGTCCGGCGTGTGGGGGCATCCGCTCATGGACGCCAATCCGATCGACTTCGCCGAGGCGGTCACCGTGCACAAGAACCCGCAGCCCGGTGCCTATCCCGGCACGTTCGCGGCGGTGGACGTGGAGACGCGCCGCCGCGCTACGCCCGGCGCCGAGGGCGAAGTCGATCTCGCCTACGGCCGCTTCAACACCCTGCTCGGCGCGGCCTCCGCCGGCGCGAAGGACGGCGCGGTGGATGCCTACGCGGGCCTCGCCTACAAGTATTCCGAAGGCGCGCGGGAGCACAACTCCGCCGAGATGGAGAACGCCTACGGCCGCGTGGGCGCGGAACTCTCCGAAACGGAACGCCTCGCGTTCACCTACCAGCGCACCGACAGCTGGGTGGAGGATCCGGGCGAGAAGCACGGCACGCGGCCCATCTACGACCGCTTCGACCTCGCGACTGACCTCTACACCGTGCGCTTCGACACGGAACGCGACTTCCTCAAGGGCTACTCGCTCGTCTACTTCGAGCACGGCGCGATCGAGTGGAAGAAGGACCACCTCACGGACGGCAACCTCTCCTCGCCCGCCGGCTACGCCGACACCACGTGGCTCAACTGGGGCACGCGTCACCGCTACGAGTGGAACGTATGGCGCGACGTCTGGCTCATCGGCGCGTGCGACGTGATGGACGAAGGCGGCCACACCGCCAACACGCGCCTTAGCGACAACAAGCGCGTCTTCGGCTTTGCGGGCCGCTTCGTCACCGTGGCGCCCTACGTGGGCGCGCGCGCCGACGGACACCTCACGGACGACTGGACGCTTACGCCCGCCTTCGGCGCGCGTTCCTACTTCCACGACCTCTACGACGACGCCTGGGCGCCGCACGCGGCCCTCACGCTCGCCTACCGCGAGGACGTGTCGTTCTTCGTCAACGGCTCGCGCGGCGTGCACTATCCCGGCATCTACACGCGCGCCGTGGCGGACGACTTCGCGCGCGGCACGCTCGACGCGGAAGTGATGGACTATGTCTCCGGCGGCATCAAGGCGACTCCCCACGAACGTCTCGACCTCCTGCTCTCGCTCTTCCACACCGACGTTTCCGACCGCATCGACAAGACCGCCACGGGCTACGTCAACGCCGGCGCCCTGCGCGCCACGGGACTTGAACTCGCCGTGCACGGCCGGCCGACGGACGATTTCGCGCTCTTCGGCGGCGGCACCTGGACGAACCCCGAGACGCATCCCGTCTCGCGTCTGCCGCGCTGGACCTTCACGGCGGGCGGCACGTGGTCGATCTGCGATGGACTCAAGGCCACGCTCGACGGCCAGTACATGGGCACGATGAACGCCTACTCCGTGCGGGCGGAGGCGGATCGCGCGAACCTGCGCCGCCTCGGCGACGCCTTCGTGTTCAACGCGCGCGTGGCCGTGCCGCTCGAAGCGTTTCTGCCCGTGAAGGGCGAGTGGTACGTGTCGGTGGAGAACTTCACGGACCAGCACTACTGCTACTCTCCCGGCTACCCCATGGCCGGTGCCATGATCTGGACGGGCGTCAAAATCAAGTTCTGACGGAGGCTCAGGGCCGACGCATTAAAATGACTCCACCCTCGTTCGAGAGGGCTGACCATC
>CAVGKN010000200.1:0-2824 GCA_963629855.1 Lachnospiraceae bacterium | reverse complement strand
GGGTGTGCCCTGCGCGTTTGTCTTCACCTTCGATGGCGCGACGAAGGACGGTGCGCGCGTGCAGGTGCAGCGCATCGAGGGGCTGCCGGACGACGGCCTCGACTATCTGGCCGAGGCGGTGGAGCCGTATGCGGATGGCACATACCGCCTGCCCGTGCGCTTCCGCGAGGCGTGTACGAACACGCTGCACGTGAAGGTGGCCGGCATGCGCATCACCGAGCGCGGCGGCGGCTCGTTCCGCATGACGTCCTCCGCGAGTTTCCGCTCGACCCTGCCGCCGCTGAAGATCAACGTGCACCCGCTGCCCGTCGAGGGCCGGCCGGAGGCGTTCTCGGGCGCGGTGGGCACAAACTTCCGCCTCACGCAGACGCTCGAGCCCGCGCAGGTGCATCCCGGCGATCTCGTCACGGCCACGTACACGCTGACGTACAGCGGCTACTTGCCCTCGAACGCCTGGCCGCGCGTTGAACGACTCTCGAAGGAGTTCAAGGCGTACGAGCCGAAGGAGGTGTCGCGCACGGATACGCGGGTCGTCTGGCAGCAGGCGCTCGTGCCGCGCACGGTGGCGGCGACGAATTCGGCGCTCGTCTCGCTGAGCTACTACAACCCGCGCACGCGCCGCTACGAAGCGACGCGGTCGAACCCGAAGCCGCTGGTCTTCGTGTCGGATCGCGCGGCGAGCACGCAGAACACGGCCGTGCTCATGAACGCGGCGGAGACTGCGGCGCCGGCGGCATCCGACGCGGGCGAGAGGCCGCTCGTGCTGCGCTTCGCGCCCGCCGACGCTTCGCCCGTCGTCGTCACGCTGCCGCCGGGCACGCCCGTGACGGAGCGGGCGCGCGCCAACGGCTGGCGGCGGCTCGAATCCGCGCGCGGCATCGGCTGGAGCCGCTAGGGTTTGGTATACTATTTGCCTATGCGTAGTCTAGTTGCAAGAGTCATGGGGCTTGGGCTCCTTTTTCTGTCCGGCGCCGCGGAAGCGGCGACGGCACCGATGGATTGGGCGCCGGTGCATACAAACGACATCGCGCGCTGGAAGGCCGTGAACCGGGCGCCGGAGGGCGTGGTGGCGGACGCGGCGGCGAAGTCCGTGCGCTTCCTTGTGGAGGCGACGGGCGTGGACGCGGAGACACCTCTGGAATTCTTCGCGATCGGGCCGCTCTCCGACCGCGCCTACGAGGCGCTGTTTGTCACGGTGGCGTCGCCGGCGGCGATCGCGGCGGCCTTCGACCGCGTGGGGCTGCCGCGCGGCCGGGAGGCAAATCCGTTTCAGGCGCGTCTGTGGCCGTTTGGCGAAAGGGTGTCCCTTGCCGTCGCGCCGTGGACGGAGCCTCGCACGGCCGGCAAGCCGCTCGACGCATTCGTGAAGGACAAGCGCGCGTCGGAGGAAGGCCCCGTGCTGCGTTCGACCACGGTGTGGACGGGAGGTGCGCGGGATGCGCGCGGCGCCGTGGTGGCCGCCACGAACGCGCCCTGCGCCGTCTTCGCGCTCTACACGCACGCGCCGTCGCTGCTGCAGCTGGGCGGCCTCTTCGACCAGTCCGGCACCTACGGGCGCTTCATCTCCGCCACCGCCATGCGCGCGGGCGACCTCTTCGAGGTCACGGCGACATGGGACGGTCGCCGGCGCGCGCAGGACGTGATCGTGCACCTAACCTCCACGAACGCCGCCGCGCGTCTTGCCGAGCTGCGTACACGCGCCGCGAACGACGTGGATCTGCACGTGCGCCTCGCCTTCGAGCCCGACGTGACGATCGCGCGCGCCGCCGAGCTTGCGCAGGCCTTCGCGCAGGTGGACGGCCACGGCGTGAAGCTCAACGGCCGCGCGCCCGGGCAGTTCTTCTTCCGCTCGTTTCTGCCCGAGCCCGCCTGGCGCGCGCGGAAAGGGCGAATCTTCCAGCCGTTCGAGGTGCACGTGGACGCACAGGGCGCGCGCACGTTCGTCTTCTGCGAGGAGGACTGGAGCGGCGCCGGCGACGAGCCCGTGCTGCGGCCGCACACCACGCCGTTCAAGGACTGGAGCGAACTGCCCGCGCTTCTCGCGCGCACGGGCGAGCAGGGCGCGAAGGTGAACGTGCTTTTCCTCTTTGCGCCGGAGACGATGCCCGCCGCCGCGCTGGCGCCGATCGTGGACGCGCTTGGTGCGCGCATTGGCACGTACTACGTGTTCGGCACGAAACCACCGAAGAAGGAGCAAGACCATGAGAAACATCACTGAGGCGGAGTTCGACGCCGCCGTCGCGAACGGGCGCGCGCTCGTCGACTTCTGGGCGACCTGGTGCGGGCCGTGCCAGATGCAGGGCCTTCTGCTCGAGCAGAAGTTCGCGCCCGCGCATCCCGAAATCGAGATTCTGAAAGTCAACGTGGACGAGCAGCCCGCGCTGGCGGCGCGCTTCGGCGTGCAGTCCATTCCCACGCTGCTGCTCTACCGCGACGGGAAGCAGATCGCGAATTTCGTGGGGCTCACGAAGCCCGACGAACTCGCGGCCGCGTTTGCCTCGTAGGGATTTGGGGGCATGGAAGATCTCGTCATCGTCGGCAGCGGGCCCGCAGGACTGACCGCAGGGCTCTACGCGGGGCGCGCGGGCGTGAAGCCGCTGGTGCTCGAAGGTCTCGAACCCGGCGGGGCGCTCATGCCCACGCACCGCGTGGCGAACTATCCCGGCGTGCCCGACGCCGTGTCGGGCGCGGCGCTGATCGGCATGATGCGCCGCCAGGCGGAGGCGGCGGGCGCGCGTTTCGCGACGGACGTGGTGGAAGGCCTGACGGTCGCGGGGGCCACGCGGCGCCTTGCGACGATGCTCGACGCGGGGCTTGAGGCGCG
>CAVGKN010000199.1:0-2887 GCA_963629855.1 Lachnospiraceae bacterium | reverse complement strand
GGCTGTAGCCATGCGCCACTAGCCAGTCGCCGGCGGCGATGGCCACGGCCACGCCGTGCTCCTTCCACGTGGTCGGGCGGCCGTAGCGCTCCTCGTCGCCGTCCTGGATGTCGTCGTGGATGAGCGAGGCCTTGTGGAAGCATTCGATGGCGTCGCACACGGGCGCGAGATCGCCCGCGCCGCCGTGGTGCTCGAACGCCACGCGACAGAGGCGCGGCCGCAATCGCTTGCCGCCGCGCCCCAGGAACTCGCAGGCAATGTCGCCGATGCGGCTCACTTGCCGAACACTTCGATTTCGATGTAGTTGTTCACCGGCTCGCTCGTGGAGCCGTTCGAGTAGACGCGCACGTAGCGGCCCTTCGTGAGCTTCGCGTCCACGGGGCGGCCGTCGTTGCGCTCGCGGTATTCCTTGTCCGTGCCCTTGCCGAGCTTGGCGGTGTTGTCGTGGTCGTTGTTGAAGACCGTCGTCACGCCGGTGGCGAACTTCTCGTCGTTCGAGATCTGCATGATCACGTCCTTGTAGACGCGCTCGTCGCCCTGGTCGTGCCACACGCAGATCGCGCTGATCACGTGCTCGGCGCCGAGATCGAGCTGCACCCACTGCAGACCGCCCGGCAGCTGCAGCATGCACGTGGCGTCGGCCGTCTTGTCGCCGTCCACCACATAGTCGTTCTCGCCCGTCACAGCCTCTTCGCTCGTGGTCACCTTCGTCTTGTCGGAGGTGAGCTTCTTGGCGTATTCGGGTTCCACCATGATGGGCGCGCGCAGCTTGCCCGGGCCGAGATCCTTCTCGAGGTTGTCGCTCTTGATTTCCTTCGGCGTGCCGCTCGAGTGCGGCGGCGGCAGCTCGAACTTGATGGCGACCTTATCGGCGAACAGCGCAGAGGCGCAAAGCGCGAGCGCACCGGCAATCATGACTTTCTTCATGTTCTGTTGTCCTTACTTGGTTGGAAAACGAATGTCCCATAGTCTATCAGAATGACCGCCAGTTGTCTAATGCCGAATGTAATGGGTTACTCAAGTTCGCACGCGAACTTGAGTAACCCATTACTGCCGAATTGCCGCCTCGCGAAGGGTGATTTGAAGGGAATTTGATAAATCTTGATGTCATCTCACGAAGATTTGAAAATTCCATGCCTTTTCAGTGGATTTGGGATGTGCTATTCTAGTCTCGTGGCGCAAAAAGGCGCCGCAACGAATGCACCATCCAAGACACGAAGGAGTCGAACATGCTGGCAAAATGTCTCTCGGGAACGGTCTGCGGCGTCGAGGCGCGGACGGTCGAAATCGAAGTCTGCTCATCAAGCGGCTCGCCCCAGTTCACGATCGTGGGGCTGCCCGACCAGGCGGTGAAGGAGGCCAAGGATCGCGTGACCACCGCCCTGGCCAATTCGGGCTATAAGCGGAACGCGGCCAACGTCACCGTCAATCTCGCCCCGGCGGACGTGCGCAAGGAAGGGCCGCTCTACGATCTGCCCATCGCCATCTGCCTGCTCGCCGCCACGGGGCAGATCCACGTGCGCGATCTCGCCTCCTACGCAATCGCGGGCGAACTCGCGCTCTCGGGCGCCGTACGGCGCGTGCAGGGCATTCTGCCCATCGCCCTCGAAGTGCGCCGCCGCGGCATGCACGGCCTCATCGTGCCCACCGAAAACGCCAGCGAGGCCAGCGTGGTGGACGGGCTCGACGTCATTCCCGTGCGCACGCTGCGCGAGGCGGCGGAATTTCTCTCGGGCCTTCTGGAGATCGAGCCGAGATCGGCCGACCTGCACGCCCTTGTGGCCGCCGACCGCGACGGCGGCGAAGACTTCGCCGACGTCAAGGGCCAGGAATGCGCCAAGCGCGCGATCGAGGTCGCCGTGGCCGGCGGCCACAATCTGCTGCTCATCGGCTCGCCGGGCGCGGGCAAGACCATGCTCGCGCGGCGCATTCCCTCCATTCTGCCGCCCCTCACGCCCGAGGAGGCGCTGGAGGTCACGCGCATTCACTCCGTGGCCGGCAAGCTCGAGACCGGCCATGCGCTCGTCACGCGCCGGCCCTTCCGCGCTCCGCACCACACCGTGAGCGACTGCGGCCTCCTCGGCGGCGGCACCCACCCGCAGCCCGGCGAAGTCTCCCTCGCCCATCGCGGCGTGCTCTTCCTCGACGAGTTCCCCGAGTTCCGCCGCAACGTGCTCGAAGTCCTGCGCCAGCCGCTCGAAGACGGCCACGTCTCCATCGCCCGCGCCGCCGCCGTGTGCGACTTCCCCAGCCGCTTCATGCTCGTGGCCGCGATGAACCCCTGCCCCTGCGGCTATGCGGATGATCCCTCGCACGTCTGCCGCTGTTCCCAGCGCCAGATCAACGCCTATCGCGGCAAGATCTCCGGCCCGCTGCTCGACCGCATCGACATCCAGCTGCCGCTGCCGCCCGTGCCTCTGCGCGAGCTGCTCGACGCCCCGCGCGGCGAATCCTCCGCCACGATCCGCGCGCGCGTGATCGCCGCCCGCGAACGCCAGGCCGCGCGCTTCGCCGGCCTGAAGGGCGTGCACTGCAACGCCGACATGCGCGCGCGCGACATCGCGGACTACTGCCGCCTCGATGCGGCCGGCCAGGAACGCATGCGCGGCCTCATCCAGGCGCTCGACCTCTCCGCGCGCGCCTACGACCGCGTGCTCAAGGTCGCCCGCACGATCGCCGACCTCGCCGGCAGCGAGGACGTGAAGGACGAGCATGTGTTCGAGGCCAGCCGCTGGCGCGAGCTCGACCGCACCTACTGGAACTGACGCCCCCGGCAACCGATGCCCAATGCGCTCATCGCTCAGACCTTCGGCAGGCCCGCGAAGCCGCGCGCGAGGTCGGCGTCCGTCGGGATGTAGTCGCCCATCTGGCCGTCGTTGAACTTGCC
>CAVGKN010000198.1:0-2891 GCA_963629855.1 Lachnospiraceae bacterium | reverse complement strand
AGAGGATCAGCCCTCTCGAGCGAGGGTGGAGTCATTTTAATGCGTCGGCCCTGAGGTTGAAGCGGGTGCGGAACTGGGTGATGATCTGCTGGAGGAAGGTGGAGGGATGCTCCACGTACGCCGCGCGCATCTCCTGCAGCGCGCGCGGCGCGAAGCGGGCATCCTGCCGCGCCTCGAGCATGAGCGCCTGATAGACGACCTGGCGCAGATCCCGGCGCTCCTCGGCCGTGGTGGCGCAGGCGAGCCCGCGCGCGCCCCAGTAGAGCGCGGTGGCAAGCGGATGCGTCCAGTCCTGCGCACCGTACTCGGCGTCGATCTCCGCCATGTGCGCCGTCTCGAGCCCCACGTCGCCAAGCCTCCCCTCGGCGCGCAGGGTCTCGATGCGCGCCTTCCACTGCGCCTGATAATACGCGCCCGCCTCGTCGAGCGCGCCGCCGAGCTTGTGCAGGAACATCCACGCAAGCTCACGGTGCAGCACGGGGTCGCGCGGATTGAGGCGCAGTCCGTCGTCGCGCAGCAGACGAATGCCCGCCTCCACCCAGCGCCAGCGGTCGGCGGGCGTGGACATCGACACGGAAATGTTGTAGGCGAGATTCCACGCCGCATACGCCCACACCTCGGGCGTGTGTGGCTCAAGGAACGTAAGCCACGTGGAGAGCTGCGCGAGCTCCGCGTAGCGCCCTTCGTCCTGCAGACGATCCGCCCGAAACCACACGACCTCCGCCGCGAGCCCGCGAAAACCGCCCAGACCCGCCACGATCATCTCGGCCGCCGGCGACGGCGCGGGTCCTTCCACGCGCGCCTTCGCCCCGCCACGCTGACACCACCAGGCACCCGCCGCCAACGCCACGAGCGCGACCACCGTCGTACAGAAGCCCCAGCGCCGGCTCATAGGAAACCGTTCTCCGCCAGCATCTCGAGCGTGAGGCCGCCGCCCGAAGCCGCTGCCGCCTCGTCCGCCGCGACCTCCTCGCGCCGGATCGCGTACTTGCCCAGCACGTCGCTTTCGAGATTCACCGCCTCGCCCACGCGCACCTCGCCGAGATTCGTCTCCGCCGCCGTCGTGGGAATCACGTCCACCTGCACCCAGTCGTCGCCCAGGCCGCTCACGGTGAGCGACACGCCGTTGACGGCGATGGAGCCCTTGAGCACGGTGGCGGCGGCGATCGCGCGCGGGCAGCGGATGCGCAGCGCGAAGTCGCGCCCCCTGGCAATTCGCGCATCGATCGTGCCTCGCCCGTCCACGTGGCCCTGCACCACGTGGCCGCCGAAACGGTCGCCCGCGCGCAGGGCGCGTTCGAGGTTCACGCGCGCGCCCGGCAGCAGCTCCGCGAGCCCCGTGCGCCGCTCCGTCTCGCCGAGCACGTCGGCCGTGAAGCGCGTGGCGTCGCAGGCGCACACGGTGAGGCACACGCCGTTCACCGCCACGCTCTCGCCCTTCACGAGCGGCTCCGGCCACGGCTCGAACTGGAACTCGAGCACAAGCCCGCGCCCGCGCGACACGCGCTTGACGCGCCCGACCTTCTGAATCAATCCCGTAAACATGTTCGTTCAGACCTTCAGGGTTTGAGCGCATAGAGTGCGCGGGCCACCCACTCCTTCACGGCATAGCTGTTGCGCACGAGCGCATCCGCAGCCGGAAAGAAATCGACCACGCCCAGCGGCAATTCGGCGCAGTAGTGCAGTTCATAGTCCGTCGGCGCGGGCACAACTTCGACGCCCGCCCGCGCAAAAAGCATCTTCGCCCGCGGCATGTGCCAAGCGGACGTGACGAGGCACACGCGCCGCAGCCCGGCGGCCGCGATCAGCCGCGCCTCCTCCTCCGTGTTCCTCGCCTCGGGGAAGGCGACGATTTCGGCCGTCACGCCCATCTCGCGCAGCAGCGGACCCGACGACGCCTCGGCCTCCCCGCCGCTCAGCACGAGCTTCGGCGACTCCGCGCGCAGCGCCTTCCACACGCGCGCCGCCTCCCACACGCGATCCGCGCTCTGGAACATCTCGGCCCGCCCGCAGGTCTTGTGCAGCCCCATGCTGCCCCCCAGCAGCACGACCGCGTCCACGTGCGCCGCCGCGCGCAGCACGGCTTCCGGCGGCACTTCCACCCCTTCCAGCGGCGGCCCGATGAGGCGCGTCGTCACGCCGCAGCCCAACGCCCAGAACAGCGCCAGCGTGACGCCGCACAGAACCGCGCCCACGCGCCGCGCCTTGTCAACGCGCATCAACAGCGCCCCCGCGAGCAAACCGCAGAAGAGCAGCCCGAGGGGACTCAACAGCCAGGTGACGATCTTATGGATCGCGTACATGATGTCTCGCACTCCGCAGAGGGGTGGATAAGCGGAAGGCACGGATCGCGCGATCCGTGCCTTCGCCGTCCTCGAACGAGGACGTCTTCCCGCTTAGGCGATCGGGCCGAGCGGCGCACAGAGCGTCGCCTTGGCCTTGTCCTTCTCCTTCACGGCCTTCGGAAGGCTGCGCCAGGGCTTGCCCGGCAGCGGCCACTCGTTGTCGCCAAACGCCGGCATGGGCACGTCACCGTCCTTCTCGAAGTCGGCAGGCGTGGGCGTGCAGGCGAGATTGTACCACGGGCTCTTCTCGTTCGAGATGAGCTGGTTCATCGCGACCATCTGACCCGTGTAGGCGGAAATGCGCACCATGATGCCGCAGGCGGTGGACATCGCGCACGACTCGCCCTCGTTCCAGTACGGTCCCTTGCCGAGGATGGACTTGATGAGGTCGATGTGCTCGACCACGTACGGGTTGAGGTTGAGGAAGTCGCCCTCCAGCGGCAGGTCGATCTTCTTGCCGTCCGGCGTGCGGGCGCCCGAGCCCGAGAGGATGGCCTTGTCCGTGCGGAAGAACTCGCTCACGTTGTTCGCGCAGGCGTTGACCTG
>CAVGKN010000197.1:0-2896 GCA_963629855.1 Lachnospiraceae bacterium | reverse complement strand
GGCATGGGCGGCGTGTACCTTGCGCGCGACAAGATGCTGGACCGCAAGGTCGCCATCAAGGTGATGCTCAAGACGCTGGGCGACGACCCGGCGTTCGTGGAGCGTTTCCAGCGCGAGGCGCAGGCTGCCGCGCGCCTGAACCATCCAAACATCGCGCAGATCTACTCCTTCGGCAAGGAGCACGGCATGCCGTACATCGCGATGGAGCTCGTGAGCGGCGGTTCCCTCGACAAGGAGATGGAGAAGAACCCGGGCACGCTCGACCCCGTGCGCGTGATGACCATCGGCCAGCGCGTGGCCGACGCGCTCGCGCTCGCCGCCGAGCAGGGCCTCGTGCACGGCGACGTGAAGCCCGAGAACGTGCTCATCGATGCGGACGGCAATCCCAAGCTCGTGGACTTCGGCCTCGCCGCCATGCAGGGCGACTCGAACGAGATCTGGGGCACGCCCTACTACATCTCCCCCGAGAAGGTGCGCCGCCAGAAAGTCGACTACCGCGCCGACATCTACTCGCTGGGCGGCACGCTCTACCACGCGCTCACGGGCGTGGCCCCGTTCGAGGGGGCGAACGCGACGGAAGTGGTGAAGGCGCGCTTCAAAAAGCCGCCGCGCAAGCCGAGCGACGTGCGGCCCGATCTGCCGCCAGAGATCGACGCGATCATTATGCGCATGCTCGAGGTGGAGCCCTCGATGCGCTATCCCACCTACCAGTCGCTGCTCGGCGACTTCAAGCGCTATCTCGCCAAGACGGGTCCGGCGAAGAAGTCGGCGAAGTCCGCCGGTTCCAAGATCAAGATCAAGGGCACGAAGATCAAGATGAACCTCACGCCCGAGGAGACCGCGCGCATGGAGGCGGTGGGGGATCTGCCCGAGGCGGACGTCTACGGCGGCGTGGCGGCGCCGAGGAAGACGGGGCTGAGCGTGGGCGCGATCGTGGCCCTGGTGGTGCTGGGGCTCTTCGTGCTCATCGGCGCCACGGTGGGCGGGCTGTGCTGGTACGTCCATTCCGAGAAGACGCGCGAAGCGAACGAGGCGTATCAGGCGCTCGTGGGGACGCGCGACAAGGCGCGCACGGCCGTGGAGACCACGCTCAAGACCATTGCCAAATTCGGCACGGACTTCCACGAACTCGTGGCGAAGGGCGATAAGGAGATCGCCGACGCCGTGCGTCAGGTGAAAGCCGTCTTGCCGGGCGAGATGCTGGCGACGGCGGCGCCGTTCCTCGAAGCACCGCGGACGAAGGACATTGCCGCGGCGATCGACTACACGAACCGGCTCTTCATCGCGGCCGCCGCGCAGACGAACGCCGACGACAACGCCACCATGGAGCAGAAGCCCGCCGCGACGAACGCCGTCGCGAAGGCCGGCGCCAAGGCCGCGACGAACGCCGTCGAGACGGCCGCCGCGCCGAGCCCCGAGGAGGAGAAGGCGAAGGAGGAGGCCGACGCCAAGGCGCAGGCGGCCGCGGAGGCGCAGGCCAAGGCGCTGGCGTCGCTGCCGACCGCCGTGAAGCAGTTCCAGGAACTGTGGGCCGATGTCTGGATGTGCCGCGCGGCGGACATCCGCGTGCAGGGCAACGTCATTCTGCTGCTGCGAAAGGGCGAGGCGCTCGAAACGCTCAAGGACAAGGAAGACGCGGATTCCGTGCGCGCGCTCGCCAAGCTCTCGCAGGAGCTCGTGGACGGTCTCGAGACGATGCGTGGCATGAAGTGCGTGGAGAAGACGCAGCGCAAGGCGGCGGTGATCCGCACGCGCAGCGTGTCGCTCGTGCGCGCCGCCCAGCAGCAGATCAAGCGCATGATCGACAAGGCCGCGCGCGAGGCGAAGGCCAAGGCCGATCAGGCGGCAAAGGAGGCCGCGGCGGCCAAGGCGGCCGAGGAGCGCAAGATCAAGGCCGCGGAGGAAACCAAGTTGGCCAAGGAGAAGTTCGCCAAGCTCGCCGACACGCGCCTCAAGTCCCTCGACTGGGAGCCCGCGTTCAAGCAGCTGAGGGCGTTGCTTGACGAGACGACCACGCCCGAGGGCCGCGCCGAAGTGCGTGTGCAGATGACGAAGGTGCAGTACATGGGTGAACTCCAGAAGCTGTTCATCGCCAAGGGCAAGGGCTTCAAGTTCAAGAACGGCAGCGAGATCGTGGAGGTCAACGCGAAGGAGATCACGATCCAGGCCTTCCGCACCGTGAAGGGCGAGAAGGTGGCGGGCACCAAGAAGGTCATCGCCTGGAACTGCTTCTATGGCAAGACGGAGAACGTGGGCTACGTGAACCAGATGCTCAACCGGCTCGTGCGCAAGGGCCGTGACACGCTGCGCACGCCGCCGCTCACCTGGTCGAAGCAGATGCTCGGCGCGGCGCTGACGCTCAATCTCCTCTACACGGAGGTGGAAGGCGCGGCCAAGCTCGCGCCCGTGCTCGTGAAGGAGGCCGTGGCCGGGTTCGAGGACTGCGCGAAGTGGGCGAAGCTCTGGTTCCCGGATGTGAAGCTCGAAATTGATGAGGAAGCCGAGGAAAAGACCGAGGCGAAACAAGAGTAAAAGAACAAACACAAGAAGAAGGAGATCGATATGTCGGTGAAAGGATACGCAAAGTTTCTGCTCGTGATGGCGGGTCTCGGTGGCCTGCTCTACGGCGTGGACGTGGGGGTGATCGCGGCGGCGCTGCCGTACATCGAGCGCACGTCCACGTTCACGCAGGATCAGATCGGCTGGATCGTGGGCATGGCGCTCTGGGGGTCGTTGCCCTCGTCGCTCGTGGCGGGCGTGCTCGCCGAGTGGTGCGGCCGCAAGAAAATGATCATTGCCTCCGCGCTCCTCTTCCTCGTCTCGATCCCCGTCATCTGCGCCTCGGGCTTCTTCGAGGGCGGCAACTTCTGGATGATGGTCGGCGGACGCGCCCTGC
>CAVGKN010000196.1:0-2909 GCA_963629855.1 Lachnospiraceae bacterium | reverse complement strand
TCCTCGCTGCCGTGTTCGCGGCGCTTACCTCGGTGCTTGCCAAGGTGGGCGTGGAGGGCGTGAACTCCAACCTCGCCACGGCGCTGCGCACCTGTGTGGTGCTCGTGATGTCGTGGGCCATCGTCGCCGGCCGCGGAAAGCTCGCCCTTGCGCGCTCAATCGCCCCGCGCGAGCTCGGCTTTATCTGTGCCTCGGGCCTGGCCACCGGCGCCAGCTGGCTCTTTTACTACTACGCCATCCAGATGGGCCAGGTGAGCGTGGTGGTGCAGATCGACAAGCTCTCGATCCTCGTCTCGGTCGCCTTCGCCCGCGCCGTCTTTGGCGAGCGCCTCACCCCGCGCGCCGCCCTCGGCCTTGCCCTCATCGTGGTCGCCACTCTCGCCATGACCATCTGGGCGTAGGGGCAGGCGCTTCCGCAGGGGAGTACAACCTGACAATTTGTATCCGCGTGCGGGTTGTGGCCGCCGCAGGGGAGTGCATCTGGACGGTTTGTATCCTCCTGCGGCATGGCACCGTGCCTGACGCGCCCGCACGCCGGTCTGCCCCGCCCACCTCGGCCGCGCGGGTCGTGTAGTTCTTGCAAGGGAGGCGCCTGCGCGCGGCGTAGCTGCGGGGCTTCGGTATACTGAGCACTCGAGTGCGCTCGGTGGGTTCGGGTGACGCCACACCTCGAACCTGGTCAGGGCCGGGAGGCAGCAGCCATAAGGGGCCTCTGGCGGGCACCCGTTCCCACCGAGCGCACTTACATGACCGACGCCGCCCTTGGAAAAGCCTCGCAGCTCCGAGGGCGTTTTTGTAACGCAAGCACCCCGGGCCGCACCCGCACGCCCGCTGGCCGCACGACGCAAGGCGAGCGACCCGCGAGCCTGCGAGCCCGGCGTCCCCGCGCCGACCGCACGACCCGGCCCCGCACCGGCCGACCGCACGACACAACGCAAGCACCCCGGGCCGCACCCGTGCCCGCCGGAAGGAATCACATGGGCTTCATCAACTTCATCACGCAGTTGCTCAAAGACCCCCGCACCGCCATCGCCAGCTGGATCGCCGCCGGCCCCGTCATGGCCTACGGCTGCGTCTTCCTCATCATCTTCATCGAGACGGGCGTCGTCTTCTTCCCGTTCCTGCCCGGCGACTCGCTGCTCTTTGCCGCGGGCTTCTTCGCGGCCGACGGCGGCTTCAATATCGTGGCTCTGCTCGCCACCGCCTGGGCCGCCGCCATCCTGGGCGACCAGTGCAACTTCATGATCGGCCACTTCTTCGGCCGCAAGATCATCGACTCCGGCAAGGTCAAGGCCATGACGCCCGAGCGCATGGCCAAGTCCGAGGCCTTCCTCGACAAGTGGGGCCACCTCGCCATCTTCCTCGGCCGATTCTTCCCGTTCATCCGCACGTTCGTGCCCTTCATCGCGGGCATGGGCGGCATGAAGTGGCACTCCTTCGTCGTCTTCAACATCCTCGGCGGCGTCACGTGGTCCACGCTGTTCACGCTGCTCGGCTACTTCTTTGGCGGCATCCCCTTTGTGCAGGAGCACTTTGAGCTGCTCATCGTGGGCATCGTCCTCGTGAGCGTCATCCCCACCATCGCCGGCCTCATCAAGGCCAAGCTTGGCAAGAAGTCCGAGTAGGGGCGCGGCTTCGGGCTCCCCAATTTCAAAATTCTCCTAAATGGGGAACAGATTTGAGAAACGCTGAGTAGAAACCCCTGTTGGCTTCTTGCCAACAGGGGTTTTGCTTCAAATTTTGTGGGTCTACTTGGCAAATCCGGATTTTGTTCCCCATTTAGCGACTTTTTGAATTTGAGGGGCCAGACGGCCGCCCGTGCCGTCCCGCCGCCGAGCTGATGCGACAGAAATTTGTGCCGTAGGCCACCGTTTTCGGGGGCGTGCCAGAAAACCCGGCTATGTGAGTAACCTATTTGAAAATCTCTGAGTAGCGACCCCGGTTGGCGTTCTGCCAACTGGGGTTTTCCTTGTAGAAAATGGGGGACTACTCGGTAAATCTGGATTAGGTTACTCACATAGCCGGGTTTTGCGCGCGGCCGCGCCCTGGGCGCGCGGTTCCAGTGCAGTTGCCGGCGCGCTCTGGCGTGAGTCCCTGGCCCATCTGTGGAGGGCTCGTGTGGGCGACTAGCAGCGGAAACGTTTACGCAAGTCTGCGCAAAATAGCGCACTGCCGTTCGCGGTTTCACGCAATACCGTTCACGGCGGCTTTACAAAAGTCCCGTCTGCGAACAGCCTCGCGCGAACGCAAAATATCTCGAAGCGCGCGCCCTCCTGAACGCTCGTCTCCCCCTCCGGTCGTCGGGTAGCATTCAAGGGCGCAAACAACGGCACGCCCTAGTTCTTCAGAGATTCTTCCAACCCCCTGTTCTCTGGGAGGGCGCGCGCCAACTGGAAGATCCGGGGTGGTCTGCGGCAAATCGCAGCCTTCTCCACCCGGCGAATAACGCCCCGCAGGCTCCTTACCTGCAGGGCGTTTTTCGTTGTAGAGGTTGGGCGCCCCGGCCAGGGCGCGCCGGCCAGGGCGGGCGGCTTGCGCGCGGGCGGCAGCTATGGACACGCGGGCTTTGGGGACGGCCAACGGGGCGCCGTTGCTTTCGGCGGCGGAAAATCGGGCACGCCGGCAGGGGGGCACACGGCGGATGCCGGGCCTGCGCGGACTACTTGGAACTATGATTCAAGCGGCAAATCAACCAAGGAGGCGCGTATGAACGCGGAAGAGTACAAGGCAGCGGCGAACTTCTGGAGCGAGAAGGAGCGCGTGGAGATGCCCGCGGGCGAGCTGCGCGAGTTCGTCGAGGGTTTTTTGGCCGAGAAGGAAGTGTGCGCGCTGGCCACCGGCGCGGGCGAGTTCGTGCGCTGCACACCGCTGGAGTACAGCTACCACGACGGAGCCTTCTGGATCTTCAC
>CAVGKN010000195.1:0-2924 GCA_963629855.1 Lachnospiraceae bacterium | reverse complement strand
TGCTGGCTGCTGGACTGCTGAACACTTGGGCCGACGCATTTGCGAGATGGTCAGACCTCTCGAACGAGGGTGGAGTCATTTTAATGCGTCGGCCCTGCAGCGCAAACTGTCCGACCTACGAAAATCGCGAGAATATGGTAAACTATTGGGTTGTGCCAACACGCGCGAACATTCATTTGATCGTGGGCGAGGACGATTTCCTCGTCGAGGCGGCCGCCCGGAAGATCCTCGAGGCGGCCGTTGAGCCGTCGTTGCGCGCCACCGCCATCGAGACGGTCAACGGCGCGGCGGAGAACCAGGAGGCGCAGCTCGCGTCGCTCGCGAACTGCCGCGCCTCGCTCGACACGCCCCCCTTCCTCGATCCCGTGAAGGCCACCTGGTGGCGCGGCGTCAGCTTCCTGCCAAACGGCAAGAAAGGCGTGCCCTCCGAGCCCGTGAAGAAGGCGCTCGAGAAGTTCGCCGCGTCGCTCGCCGAGCATCCGCTGCCGGAGAACCAGACGTTCATCCTCTCCGCGCCCGCGCTGCTCAAGACGAGCATCTTCGCGAAGACGCTGCGCGCGTGCGCCCAGGTGGTGGAGTTCGCGGGTGGCGGCCGCAACCGCGACCGCGTGGAGGCCGCCCTCTCGCGCCTCGACGACCTCGCCGCCGCCGAGAAGCTGACCTTCGAGCCCGGCGTGGACCAGGTCTTCGTCTCGCGCGCCGGCACCGACACGCGCACCCTCGTCTCCGAGCTCGCCAAGATGAGCACCTACCTCGGCGACGAACGCCGCACCGTCACCGCCGCCGACGTGGCCGCGATCACGAGCGTAGGCGGCGACGAGCCCGAACTCTGGGACGTCACAGACGCCCTCGCCGCGCGCAGTCCCGCCCGCGTGCTGCGCACGCTCGCGCGCTTCGACGGCGACTCGAGCGCGGCCATCATGCTCTCCACCGTCACCGAGAAGTTCTTCCGCGAGCTGCTCGTCTACCGCGACGCGCTCGACAACGGCTGGCTCACCGCCTATGGCACCTGGGCGAAGAACCTGCCCGCCGACGTGGCCGCCGACCTCGACGCCACCGGGCTCGGCCCCGGCTCCGCCACGAAGCCCTGGGCGGTGAAGAACGGCGCGCGCAACGCCAAGTCCTTTTCCCTCAACGAACTGCGCGTGGCGCGCTACCGCATGCTCAACGTGCGCGAACGCATCGTCTCGACCGACTCCGGCAAGGGGCTGGAGCTCGTCGCGCAGGAACTTCTCCGCATCGCGGCGCGACCCGCCGCGCGCAGATAGCACAACCTTCTTATGGCTACACTCCGAAAGATCATCGACTCGCTGTTCTCCACCGAAACACGTCCCGGCGCCTATTTCCGGCGCATCGACTGGACGGCCTTCTGGGGGGCGACGCTCATCGCGTTTCTCGTCTACTTCTTCACGCTCGGCCCGAGCGTGGGCCTGGAGGACTCCGGCGAGCTCGCCACCGCGGCCGACCATCTCGGTGTGCCGCATCCCCCGGGTTATCCGTTCTGGTCGCTCTGCTGCTGGATCTTCTGCCGTCTCTTCGGCTGGGTCACGTACATGGGCCAGCCCACGCCGGCCTGGGCCGTGTCGCTCTTCTCCGCCGTGGCGGGCGCCTTCGCCGCGGGCTGCACCGCGATGCTCATCTGCCGCTCCGGCTGCGACATGCTCGACTCCGTGCCGGCCGCGGACAAGTCCGAAAGCCCCGCCGAGCGCACGCGGCGCAATGCGCGCATGTCGCTCGCCGGCGGTCTGGGCGGTTCGCTCGTGTTCGCGTTCTCGCCGGTGGAATGGTCGCAGTCGACGATCGTGGAGATCTACTCGCTCAACGCGCTCTTCCTGATGGCGGTGTTCCTGCTCTCCTACCGCTGGATGCGCTGCCCGTCGGACCGCATTCTGTGGCTCACGGCGTTCGTGTTCGGCCTCGGCCTCACGAACTACCAGGTGCTGCTGCTCGCCGCGGTGCCGCTCGCGATCATCATCGCGCTGCGCAACATCCGCATGTTCCGCGACTTCGTGCTGATCCTCATTCCGATCGGGCTCACGGCGAAGGTGCTGCAGATCGGCAGCATGATGCGCGCGAGCAAGTACATGTCCGCCGACGTGATCAACAAGTTCGAGCCGATCGCGAAGACGGCGGCGTGTCCGAACGAGTTCGTGCTCGCGGTCGGGTGCGCGCTGCTCGTGGCCGCGCCGCTTCTGGGGCTTGTGATCGCCCGCCGGCGCGACGCGGCGCAGGCGCAGCGCGCGGCGTTCGGCACGGCTGCGGCCGGGTGCGCGCTGATCGTGGCCGCCGCGCTGTTCCTGCGCGGCCCCGCCACCTGGACGGTGCAGACCGAGGTCTCCGTGGCGCCGCTGCTGGAGCCCACCACCTACGCCTGGATCGGCGCGCTGCTCGCCGGCGCCTACGCCTGCGCGCTCGGCGCCGTTTTCGCGCCGAAGTCGCTTTCCGTGCGCGATCCCGCCGTGTGGAAGTGGCTTGCCGGCGCGGGCGCGTGCGCCGCGCTCGCCATCCTCGTGGCGGGCGGGCTCAAGGCCGCCGACGCCGCGGGCTACCAGGGCGTGCCGTTCTCCTTCGCCAAGCCCACGCTGCTGCTGCTGTGCGGCGTGGCGGCGCTCTTCGTGCTCGTGCTCTCCACGCCGCGCGGGCTCGCCTACGCGATTCCCGTGGCCGCCGTGCAGATCACCGTCTACATCCTGCTCTGCAAGGGCGCGATGAACGGCCTCACGCATCCGCACTCGTGGTGGTTCATCTGGCCCGTGGTGTGGAACTTCCTCCTGCTCGCCCTCGCCCTCGTGGCCCTGCCCAATGGGCGCGCGATCGCCGTCGCCACCTTCCTCGCCGAGCTCGGCGTATCGTTCTACCTCTACATGCCCATCGTCTCCGACCTGCGCAACCCGCCGATGAACTGGGGCTATCCGCGCACGTGG
>CAVGKN010000194.1:0-2936 GCA_963629855.1 Lachnospiraceae bacterium | reverse complement strand
CCGTTGAACAGGCCGGCCACGCGCGTACAGACCGCGCGCGCAAAGCCGCGCCGCCCGTTCTCCACGGGGTACGCGGCCTCCTTCGCCGCGCTGCGTCCGCACGCGAACCAGAAGCCGAGCGCGCCCATGATGAGGCACGCGGCAATGATGCCTGTTCGTCCCGGCGACAAGAAGCCCCCTCGCTATCTCCTTTTGTTCTTGGCGAGGAAGTCGAGTTCGCTCATGACCACGCCCGTGCCTTCGGCCACGGCCGAAAGCGGGTCGTCCGCCAGCGTGACGGGCAGGCCCGTCTCCTGGGCGATCAGCTTGTCGAGCCCGCGCAGCAGGGAGCTGCCGCCGGAGAGCACGATGCCGCGGTCGACGAGGTCGGCCGCCAGTTCCGGTTCGCAGTTGCCCAGCGTCGTGCGCACGGCCTCGACGATGTTCGAAACGGGTTCGGTCAGGGAATCGCGGATTTCCTCGGACGAGATGGTCATCGTCTTCGGCAGGCCCGCCACGATGTCGCGGCCGCGCACCTCCATGGTCTTTTCCTGACCCGTGGGGTACGCCGAGCCGATCGTCATCTTGATCGACTCCGCCGTGCGCTCGCCGATGAGCAGGTTGTAGACGCGCCGCATGTGGCTCACGATGCACGCATCCATCGCGTCGCCCGCCGAGCGCACGCTGCGCGAATGCACGATGCCCGCGAGCGAGATGATCGCCACCTCGCACGTGCCGCCGCCAATGTCGACGATCATCGAGCCCGCCGGTTCCGAAACCGGCAAACCCACGCCGATTGCCGCCGCCATCGGCTCCTCCACCAGGTAGACCTCGCCCACACCCGCCGCGTGCGCCGCGTCTTCCACCGCGCGCTTCTCGACTTCCGTGATGTCGCCCGGCACGGCGATTACCACGCGCGGCTTGGCGTACTTGCTCCAGAACCGCTTGGGACAGACCTTGTTGATGAAGTAGCTGATCATGGCCTCCGTGATGTCGAAGTCGGCGATCACGCCGGACTTCATCGGACGAATGGCCAGGATGTTTCCAGGCGTGCGGCCGAGCATGCGCTTCGCCTCGTCGCCGACCGCCAGCACGCGCTTCGAGCCTTCCTCGATCGCGACCACGCTCGGCTCACGGAGAACGATGCCCCGGTCCTTCACGTACACGAGACAGTTCGCCGTGCCGAGGTCGATGCCCACGTCAGTGGAGAAGAGTCCTTTGAATTTTGAAAACATAAGTCCATAGTATAACCGAACCGCGCCGATTGTGCAAGTGTCCGATCGTAAAATCGGCCAGCGCCGTCTTCACCTTTGCGTCCGCGCGTGCCGCGACAGAAAGCGCGGCAGGAGATTGGCGGGGGCGGCGCCCCAGGCGTGGTTCCAGTCCTGATTCGGCTTGGCCTTGAGCGACCACGCCTCCATCGTCATCGTTGCGCCCTGGCGCAGCATGCCCAGCCAGCTGCGCGGTCCTTCCGAAACGAGCAGCGCGATCGCCGCGTCGCGCTTCCCGGCCTTGAACAGCGCCTCCAGCAGATAGTGCGCGAAATACGGACTGCACGCCATGCCCTTCGACGCGATGAAGTCGGCGACCTTCGCCACGCGCTCCTCCGGCACGAGCCCGAAGTCGAGCGCGGCGACGTTCGCGTGCAGCGACGCATGAGACGACACCGCGCCGTCGCGATAGAGCCCCGTCGCGGCATCGAAGAGCATTTCGTTGAACGCCGTCTTCACCTTCGTCGCCCGCGCCCGGTAGAACGCCGCGTCGTCCGCCTTGCCGAGCGCCTCGGCGAGGTCGCCCATTTCGCGCAGCGTCCGGTAGTGGAAGGCGTTGACAACCGCGTTGTAGGGGGCCTTCATGTCGTAGCCGTCGCGTTCGCCCACGGGCCAGTCCACGATCGTCCTCGGCGCCGTGTGGATGAGCAGTTCGCCGGGCTTGACGTGCTTCAGCAGCGTCTTCTCCTTCAATGCGCCATAGATCTCGGCGACGAAGTTCGTCTCGCCCGTGAAGTGCCAGTCTTCCCAGGCGCAGAGCACGAGATGCTGCTGCCATTCCGCCGGCCATGTCGGATGCTTCAGCAAATGGCGAATCGACCTGCGCGCCAGCTCGGGGTCGCCGTCCACGCCGTAGAGCTGCCCGAGCATGTTGATGTAGGCGTCGCCCTCGTAGGGGATGCGCTCGCGGTCGCCGTCCACGTAGACGCCGGCGAAGCTCGTCGCGCGGATCGAATAGGCGCAGAAGTCGAAGAGTTCGTCCAGTTTCTTCGCCGTCTCGGCGGGGAGGCCAAGCCCGGCGGCCGACCACTTCACCTTCTGCGGCATCGGCCACGCAACGGCGATGCGCCGCACCTCGACGCCCTCCGGCACTTCCACATAGCGGAACGGCATCACCACGCCGACGTCGCTCGGCAGCTTCACCGCGTCCTTTTCCTGCGTATTGCGCCTGTCCGGTTTCAGCGCCACGCGCGTCCACTGCGGCGCGAAGGCGACGTTCGCCACCTGGGCCGCGCGAATCGTGCCGCGCGGCTTCAGATCGACGCGGCCGTTCGCGGCGAGTTTCTCGCCGAGCCGCACAAGGCCCGCACCCGCGCCGCGCGCCTCCAGCCAGCCGAAGGCGTCGCGCCCGAAGTCGACGAGCCGCACGCCCGGGGCGACGGACTCCGCCCGCGCCGGCGCCTGGAACGTCCCGATCGTCCCGTTCGAGAACCGCACGTCGGCGCGAGCGCCCAGCTCCCCCGCCGTCGCAGTCACCACCGCGGCCATCGCCGCGACCATCATGAGTTTCTTCAGTGTCATTTTTGTGATTTCCTTATCCTTGTGAACTACTTCATCAACCAAGTCTTTCGCTCCCCAAAACGCATCACGGCATGGACAGAAAATCCGGAAGATAGCAATGGCGGATGCCGCCGCGCGAGAAGTCGAAGCGATCCATCGAGAGGACGATCTTCTCGAACTGGTCGG
>CAVGKN010000193.1:0-2969 GCA_963629855.1 Lachnospiraceae bacterium | reverse complement strand
CCGATGTCGAGGTCGCCGAAGAGCCGCTCGAAGTTCTCCTTCTCCGCGACGTCGTAGTAGCACCGCAGCGTCTCGCAGAGGAGCGACTTGCCGAAGCGGCGCGGCCGCACGAAGAACAGGAAGTTTGCCCGCTCCTCCATCTTGCGGATGAACGCGGTCTTGTCGATGTAGTAGAAGTGCTCCAGGCGAATGCGCTTGAAGTCCTTCACGCCGTAGGGGATTTGCTCGGATTTCAGCATGGTGCGAACAGTATAGCACATTTCCGCCTGTCTGTGGTATACTAGTGTTTCCGTTTTCGTAGACTCTGTTCACGAGGAGAAGAAAAAGATGAAGGCAAACCTATTGACAAAGGCGGCGCTGTGCGTCGTGTGCGCCTGTGCGGCGCTGGCGGCCGCGGCGGCCACGCCCGAGCAGAATGCGGCGGCGCGGCGCGCCCGCGAGCAGCTGGCGAGGTTCTCGCCGGAGGCCGCGCGCCGTGCGATGGCCGACCTGAAGACGAACCCGAAGTACGACTACGCAAAGCACAATCCCGCCGTGGAGGCGCTCATCGCGCGGCTCGACGCCGTGAAGACCGCGCTCGCGAAGGGCTCGGACGCCGAAAAGGCCGAGGCCGTGAAGCTCGTGGAGGGCTACCGCGCGGCGATGCTCGCCAACCCGATCCTCGACTTCGACAAGATCCTCTGCGTGCACCGCAACATCTGGAAGGCGCGCCGCGCGTTCGGCGGCCGCGCCAGCGGCATGACGGGGCTCAATGCCGAGAATCACATGGTCGCGCCGCGCACGGGCTTCAAGAACGAAATCGGCGTGCTCAGCAACCTGCGCGGGAAGCCTACGTTCACGACGCTCTACGCGCCGCCGAACGGCGCCGACATCGTGCGCGACCTCGACCTCGACTTCGACGCGAGCCGCATCCTCTTCACGGGCTACAAGGGCACGAACAACCTCTTCGGCGTCTACGAGATCAAGGTCGACGCGGCCGCGCTCAAGGCCTCCTCGCCCGAGCTCGTCTCGCCCGAGGATGGCAAGTACGACATCCAGTGGTGGGACGGCTGCTATCTGCCCAACAAAGACCAGGTGGTGATGCTCGGCACGGCGGCGTTCCAGTTCCTGCCGTGCGAAGACGGCAACATGCCCATGGCCGTGATCTACCGCAAGGATCGCAAGACCGGCGAGGTGCGCCAGCTCACCTACGAGCAGGACAGCGACTACACGCCCTCCATCACGCATGACGGCCGCATCCTCTTTACGCGCTGGGAATACTCCGACCAGCCGCACTACTGGTCGCGCGTGCTCATGACGATGAACCCCGACGGCATCGGCCAGCTCTCCGTGTGGGGCTCGAACACGTTCGTGCCCACGTTCTTCTACTGCGCGCGTTCGATTCCCGGCGATCCGCACAAGATCACGATGATCGGCGGCGGCCACCACGACCGCGCCGAGATCGGCCGCATGTTCATCGTGGATCCCACGCTCGCACGCGGCTATCCGCACATCTACGACCCGCCGGATCGCGAGTGGGGTCCGCCGAAGCACACGCTGCGCATTCCGTTCAAGACGCTGCCGAAGGAGAAGACCGGCCTCGCGCACGAGTTCCCGGGCTGGGGCCAGGACGTGGAAGGCGACATGGCCGACCCGTACACGATGAACCAGTTCGCGCGCGGCAAGCCCTACTTCCTGTATCCGTATCCGCTCAGCGAGAACTACCACCTCGCCTGCGTGAAGAACGCGCCCGACGGCCTCATCGGCATCTACCTCGTGGACCGCTTCGACAACATCACGCTCATCGCCGAGGCCGAGGACGGCCTCTATTGCGAGCCCATCCCGTTCACGGCGCGTACGCGGCCGCCGATCATTCCCGACCGCAGCGTGAAGGGAAAGACCACGTGCAGCGTGCACATCGCCGACATCTACAACGGCCCGGGCCTCGCCGGCATTCCGCGCGGCACGGTCAAGCAGCTGCGTCTCTTCAGCTACCACTACAACTACCACAAGACGGGCGGTCACTCCGCCACGGGCTGGGTCAACAGGCGCGACTACCGCGACCGCGTGGAGTCGAGCTGGGACGTGAAGCGGCCGCTCGGCACGGTCGACATCGAGAGCGACGGCAGCTGCTGCTTCGAGATGCCGGCGAACACGCCCGTCTCCGTGCAGCCGCTCGACGCGGATGGCCGCGCCGTGCAGCTCATGCGTTCCTGGATCGTGGGCATGCCGGGCGAGCGCGTGTCGTGCACGGGCTGCCATGAGGACAACCGTTCCTCCGTGCACACGAAGCGCACGATCGCCGACGAGAAGTACTTCAAGGGCCAGATCCAGAAGATCAAGCCGATCGCGGGCGGCATGGTGCGTCCGTGGGGCTTCGAGAACGAAATGTTTCCCGTGGTGCAGAAGTACTGTCTCGGCTGCCACGGCGACGAGAAGAAGGCGCCGGTCGCGCAGTTCGACCAGGGCGGCGCCAAGGAGGTGAAGGTGGACGTCTTCACGAAGTACGAGCTCAGCGGCAAGCGCATCGTGCTGAACGACCCCGTCACCGCCTACAAGACGCTGCATCCGTACATCCGCCGTCCAGGCCCGGAGAGCGAGGAGACGATGCTGCCGATCATGGACTACCACGCCTCCACGAGTCCGCTCGTGCAGATGCTCAAGAAGGGTCACCACGGCGTGCAGATGGCGCAGGAGGACTACCTGAAGATCTACGAGTGGATCGACCTCAACGCGCCGTTCTGGGGCAAGTGGAATCCGCCGGCCTACAAGAGCGACAACTTCATGAAGGTGCCGGAGAAGGATCAGGTGGCGCGTCGTCTCGAATTGCAGAAGCGCTATGCGAACGTGCCGGACAATCCGGAAGCGGAGCACGACGCCTACCACACGCTCGTGACGTCGCGCGTGGTCAAGGCCGTGGCGCCGGCGAAGAAGCCCGCGCCCGCGCCCGTGCCGAAGCTCGCGGGCTGGCCGATGGACGTGCTCAGGAG
>CAVGKN010000192.1:0-2986 GCA_963629855.1 Lachnospiraceae bacterium | reverse complement strand
CTCTCTCACCTTCACGGCAGAAGACATGAAGAACTGGTTGGCACAAAAGAGCGCCGCACGGTTGGCGTGCGCGCTGACGCTTGCGCTCGCGGCCCTATGCGGCTGCGAGAAGAAGCCGGTTGACGGGCAGCAGCCCGCCGACGCGGCCAAGCCCGAAGTCTACACCACGCGCGGGCACGATCCCGCGTACACGAACGCGCTGCACGCCTCGCGCGTGAGCCAGCACCGGGAGGTCGCCGTGCAGGCGCGCATCCGGCCGCAGATGGAGGCGCTCATTGCGCGGGCGCGCGCGGCGCTGCCGCAGGACGCCACGGACGACCAGGTGCGCGCCGAGCTTGAGAACAATCCCGCCAAGTATCCGGGCTGGAAGGCGCTTTCGGCCGCGCTCGCAAAGGCGAACGCGCGCCTCGAAACCGAAATGGCCAAGGCCCGCGAAACCGTGCGCCGCCGCATCCTGCAGGAAGCCGCCGACCGCAAGGCCGTCGCCGAAGGCCGCGCCACCCCGAAACAACGTTAACAACCCTTTCTGACTTTCACCTCTTCAAGACGAGGACAAAAATGAACACACGGAAGATCTGTGCAACCTTCTTGATCGCGCTTACGGCGCTTGCATGCGCCCTGCCGCGTACCGCCTCCGCCGGTGGCGATGTGCGGTCGATCGAATTCTACGGCAACCCGCAGGGTGAAGTGGGCGTGGTGAGCGACCTGAGCCGTCCGCTCGTGGCGGGCGACAAGGTGCAGTTCAAGATCCGCCTCGCCAACCGCGAGTGGATGGCCACGGAGGACGACAACAGCTACGTGAACCCGTGGATGCTGCGTTCGCTGGTGGGCGCCGGGGCGATTTCGAATCGCCTGCCGCAGGTGGGCCTGCGCGTGAGCGGCGGTCTGCGCTATGCGGACATCGTGTCGTGGGAAAGCCCGGAAGGCGACGCGGGGCTGCACTTCACGGATCTCATTTGCCGCTACACGGTGCAGGCCGGCGACTTCGCCCTGCCGCTCAAGCTCGCCAACACCGCCGGCACGGCCGCCGCGATGGAGGCCGACCCCAGTGACACAAGCGCGACGCCCGAGCAGAAGGACTACTACCTCTCGCAGAAGAGCCTCTGGGGCTTCTTCCCGCGCTATCCCACGGACAACGCCACCACGAACCGGCTGGAGTTCTACTTCGGCCCCGAAGTGCTGCCGCAGGCCACCTATCCGGGCGCGGAAAACTACAGAACCGGCGAAGTGCGCGACTACGACCTTTCGGGCGCGAACATCCAGATCATGGCCGTGGATTTCGACAAGACCTACGCGGACGAAGACAACGGCGTGTGGCGCAACATCGCCGCGGGCACGACCACGGCGACGCCTGCGCTGCCGCGCCTCTCGATTCCAGGCGGCGCCTCCGGCACCTACACCTACTACGTGTGGACGAAGGATCCGACCGTCGCCGACATCGAGGGCGGCACCTCCTACACGTTCAAGGACGGCGTCACGCGCAAGGTCGGCACCGTCTCCGTGGTGCAGGGCGATGAGACGCAGTCCTTCGCGATCCGTGCGCAGGCGGGTCAGGTGGGCAAGACGACGGAAGTCTACATGGCCGACACGCCCACGAACATCTACAACCGCGCGGGTACGCTGCTGACGAACTTCACGGTGCGCGCGGTCTCGATCGTTGATCCGCCGCCGCCGTCGATCACGGTCACGCTCGACCCCGTGGACGGCGTGGTTTCCACGTCCACGAACAACTACCTCTCCGTGGCGACGCTCGACGTGGAGCTCTCCGAGGCCTGGACGCAGGACGTCACGGTGCTCGTTACGCCCTCGATGCGTTCGGGCAGCGGCACGGATCCCTTCACCTACATCGGCATGTCCACGATCGGCACGGGCAACGAGTCCTATGACGGCACCACGATCGCGCTCACGGTGAAGGCCGGCAACACGAAGGCGAGCGACGCGGGCACGATGCTCTACGTCTACGCCAACCGCGCCAACGATGACACCGCCAAGGGCATCCGCTTCACGCCGACGATCGATCCCGGCTCGGCGAACGCGGCGGCCGCCACGGCGTTCTTCACGGGCGAACCGACTGCGGCCACGCTGCAGATCAATGCGAGCAAGCCCGTGATCACCTATCCGCGCGCGGGGCACGAGTATCTCAACATCCCCGCGAACACGCCTACCGACTTCACGATCAAAGTGGCTGACGCGATGTGGCAGCTGCACGGCAAGACGGCGGAGGACGGCGAGTACACCGTTTACATCGACTACAACGGCACGGGTGCGTATGAGCCCATCTCGAACCTCACCGCGAACGCGAGCGGCGAGATCACGTTCCAGTATCGCTACAAGGTCGGCGGCCGCGACTACAACACGAAGATCTACGTGGTGAACCAGGACGGCGTCTCCTCCGGCAAGGAGGACGCGCTCGCGTACACGGTGCGCGTGAACGTGGCGAAGAAGGTCGAGGTCACCTCCGACCACGCGCCGAAGAACTACTACGCCGAAGGCGAAATCGCCGAGCTCTCCTTCAAGTTCACCGAGGCGTTCGACTATGCGTCGGATGCGTACGTGTTCCTCGAACCGGCCAACGACGATTCGCGCGATCTCGTGGAGTGCGATGCGTTCGAGTACGGCATTCCGATTTCCGTGGGCAGCACCGAGCCGGTGGTCACCGCGCAGCTTGAGTTCAAGGACGGCAAGAAGTCCACGGGCACGCCGTTCAAGTACAACGTGGTCGTGCGCAGCACGGACGACCCGGACGACGACACGAACATCATCTCCGTGTGGGGATCCGATGGCATCACGCTCTACGCCACCAACGTGGTGCCGACGGTCGAATCGATTTCGATGAACGACACGCCCGTCCACGAGAACGGCGCCACGATGCCGGGCATGACGGCCGTTGGCGTGCAGAACACGTTCGAGATCGCGGCCTGGGATGAAAGCGCCGACGTCGATCTCGAGGACGCTGACTTCACGACGGTCATTAAGTTCTACGAGA
>CAVGKN010000191.1:0-2987 GCA_963629855.1 Lachnospiraceae bacterium | reverse complement strand
GCGCCGCGTGGTGCGCTACCTTGTGGAGGCCGCGCTCGGCGAGCCGTTCTCGCAGACCTACGAATGGGCGCACGAGTTTCTGCGATGAGCGCGTCTCTCCATTTGGGCTGGTCGTCGGCGGTGTATCCGCTGGAAGCGGGCGATTTGGTGGCGTTGCCGGACGCCGCGGCGTTCCCGCAGGCGGCGCTGCCGGCGGATGAGATTCTGTTGCTGATTCGCCCGAATGCGTCCGATGCGCTCCTGCGCGGGCGAGGGGCGGTGGCGGCGGCCGCCGCGCACGATCCGCGTACGGTCGTGCCGGTGCGCATTGTCTTCGTGCCGACGATCGCGCGGTGGAATCTGCTCGCCACGTGCGTGCGCGTGCTGCGCAACCGGTATCGCTTCAAGAGTTCGGGCATCTATCACATTGCACCTGAGGCGCTGCGCGCGCTTGGCGTGGAACGCGCACTGCGCACGCCCGAGAATCCGCAGGCGCGCGGGAAGGTCGATCGCAAGGCAAAGATGGCGGCCCTGCTCGCCAGTCTGCGCGCGACGGGCTTCGACGATGCGCGTCCCATTTGCGTGCACGTGTGCCGCGTGATGGGCCGGCGCGATTCCCTGCGCCAGGGCCACCACCGTATCAGCGCGTGCCTTGAATGCGGCGTTACGCGCATGGCCCTGCAGTTCTGCGCGGCGGGCTCGCTCGTCCGTCACGTTGATCCCGGCCCGCTGGGCTGGACGGCCGTGAGCGCCGTCGCGCCCTTTGCGCCCGGCGTGCCGCAGCCCGCCGCCACGCCGCCCGCCGTCGAAGACCGCGCCGTGTTCCTCGAGAACAAGTACATCAACGACGTCTTCGAGACGGGGACGTTCGCGGGCGTGCCGTGCATTGTGAAGCACTCGCGCAAGGCCGTGTGGTCGATCGGCAACGAGTATCGCCTCAATGCGCGCCTCTACGCGGCCGCGCCCGCCGTCGTGCCGCGTCCGCTCGCCTGGCACCAGGAGCCGCGCGGGAAGGGCGCGTGCGTGATCACGGAACGCATCGCCGGGCCGAGCCTTACGCAGCTGCTCGCGCAGGGGCTCGACGCCGCGCAGGCGGACGCCTTCGCACGCGACATCCGCGCGCTCGCCGCTGCCCTGCGCACCACGGGCGTCGTCCATCGCGACCTCTTTGCGGACAATCTCCTCCTCGGTGCGGACGGGCATCTCAAGGCGATCGACTGGCAGCTTGCGGTCGACCGCGCTGCCTACCGCGAAGACCCGTGGGTGGCGCGTCACTGGAAGTTCCGTTACGTCGTCTTCGGCGTCAACCGCGAACTCGGGCTGGGACGCTGGGACGATGCACACGCGCTCGGCAAGATCCTTGCGCAGTTTCCGCAGACCGAGACGGTGAAGGCCGTGCGCGCGGAACTCGCCGCCGCGTCGTCCGGGATGTCATGTGCGGCGCCGCCGCGCGGGCTGGATCGTGCGCGGCTCTGGCTCTACGGCTGTTCGCTGCGCGTGCAGATGCTGCTGCGCGGTCGCCGTCACCGCAAGTATGCGCAGCTTGAACGCCGCTGGAAGACCGTGCGTGGCGGATTCTAGCGCACGGAGGTGCGACTGAAGAACGCCTTGGCCTGTTCGAGGTCGCCCTGTTCCTCCATGATCACGCCGAGGTTGTAGAAGGCGCAGTCGCAGCCGGCCGTCGCGGCGCGGCGCAGAAGCGCTTCCACGTATTCGGGCATGTAGAGCGCGCGGTTGGCGTCACGCGCGTGCAGAAGGGCGGCGAGGTTGTTCGCGGCGAGGGGAGTCGTCTTGATGCGCAGCGCCGTGAGCGCGCGTGCCGCGTCCGGGAACGTGTCGAAGCCCATGATCGGCCAGTCCTTCCGGCCATCCCACATGACGAACTGATAGTCGCGTGGGCAGCCCTCCTTGGCGAGTTCGCTCGTGAGCAGCAGGTAGATACGGTCGGTGATCTTCCAGCCCGTGATCCAACCACCCACGAGAACCGAGCCGCCGCCATGGAGGCCTTTTTGCGTGAGGATCGCGAAGGCGTCCCAGAAGTTCGGGTCCGTGTCCACGCGATAGCCGGCGAGCGCCTTCACAGTGGCGGCATCACAGCGGGCGAACTTCGCGTCGAGCGCCAGAATGGCCCATTCCGCGATGACCTTGTTCACGTAAGCGAGCGCACGCGTGGCGCGTGCCCGCGCGTCGCCGCCGGCGTCGTCCCGCTTCAGGCGGTAGGTGCCGTCCTCCGCGCGCACGAGCGCCTGCTCGAGCAGACGTTCGATGCGCGCGACGTCAAATGGCCACTGCGTTGGATTCGCGCCGGCGTCCGCCTCCACGCGCAGGGCCTTCGCCGGCGCCTTGAAGCCGTCGCGCGCATCCAGCATGCGCGAGACGAGCGAACGCGGGAACAACTCCGCCGCCGCGCCCATCTGCGCGGCGAAAAGGGCGTAGGCAAGAAACCCCAGAACCTTCGCACCGATTTTCGTCACGTCGATGCGCCTACTTGGTGGTGTTGGTGAACGTCACGCCCGTGCAGTCGTCCTGCACGAAGGGCAGCCGCCGTTCGTTCGCGCCCGCCGGCCCACGCGGGCGCGGTGCGAGCATGGCTGTGGAGCGTGTAATCGAGGCGGTTCGTGCTGCCAAGCAGCGTCGCGCCCTTGGCGAGATGCAGCGTGACGTTGTCCTTTAGCAGGATGCTGCCGGAAAGGTACGTGCCGGCCTCCAGCGTGAGGCGGCCGCCGCCGGACGCCGACACGTCGTCGATTGCCTTCTGCAGCTCGACCGTGACGAGCCGCGAGCCGTCCTTCGCGCCGGTGAACACGACGTCCTTGGACAGTGCGCACAACCCCATCAGGACTGCCGCAAGAACAATGAGAGTTCTGTTTTTCATACGATGAGAGTTCTGTTTTTACTGTGCGTCCAGTATACCAAATCGCGGCTGCGCCAACAACCTGAAAGTGGCAATTTGGCGCGTAATGGGTTACTCAAGTTCGCGCGCGAACTTGAGTAACCCGCGTTAGGGG
>CAVGKN010000190.1:0-2990 GCA_963629855.1 Lachnospiraceae bacterium | reverse complement strand
GGGCGGAGCTGAGGCCTACAATCTGCTCGCGAAGTACAACGTGGGGCTGAGCTACTTTAACCCGTCGGCGACACGCATCAGGTACGATCAAATTCAGAAGCTGCAGACCGAGATCCAGTACGCGCTCGACGTCACGAACAACGATCTGCAGCAGGATACGGCGTCGCTGCAGAGCTTCGTCTCGAAGCGCGACAACGCCTACCAGATGGCGGACAAGCTCATGCAGCGCGCAATCAAGACCCGCGCCACGGGCATCAAGTATGTGGGTTAAAAGTTAAAGGTTAAAAATTAAAAATTAAAAATTAGCAGTTAGCAGTTAAGAGTTAAAGGTTGAAGGTGGCGTTGAAGTTAGAAAAAGGGACGTAGGCAAACAGTATGGCACCCAATAACTTTTAACGTTTAACTTTTAACTTTTAAAAAGGAGCACGAATGGCAATTGAAACAACAACCGTAACGGACTCGAACCTCGCCGTGTGGGGCGTGAGCGGGGCGGAGTACGTGGTGGACGGCAAGAAGGTGTGCTTCCAGGATCTCATGGTCGCGGTGACGACGGCGCGCGCGGCGACGATCGAGGAGGAAGTACAGCCGATGTCCACGCGCATGACGGCGCGCAACAAGCGGCTCGAAAAACTCGGCAACGCCCTCTCCGACCTGAGCGGCATCGAGGCCGCGTTCAAAAGCGACGACAGCGGCGGCACATGGTCGAGCAACCCGCTGAGCGACGAGACGTGCACGGTGCTCAATTCCATTTCAAGCGGCGTCTACAACAGCAGCGACAGCAAGATCACGAAGTCGAACTGCGAGAAGGCGATTCAGCTGGTGAAGACGCAGATCGACAAGCTGAACAACGAGTCGTCGTCCGACATGACGCGGCTGCAGTCGCTGGTGGATCGGCGCGATGAGTCGTACTCCACGGCGACGTCGCTCATGCAGTCCGTTGCCGACACGCGCTCGTCCCTGATCAAGAACCTGTAAGGCGAGGAGGACGCGATGAGCGAAATTCTGATTGAACACATTGGCACGAGCCGCTATGCGCCGGTGGATCTCGACACCTACCAGTACAACGGACTGGAAGGACTGAGTTTCGGCCAGCTCGTGATGGCGGTGTGCTGCCGCCGGGCCGCGGCGATCGAGAACCAGAGCGTGGTCAAGATGAACGAGCTCACGGCTTCGACGGCGTGGCTGGAGGCCGTGTCGGCCGCCGCGCAGCAGATCTTCACGGCGGAGTCGGTCGATGAAGAGGTGAAGCTTGGCACAAGCGGCTATACGTGCCGCAAGACGACCTCGCAGACGCCCACGCTGAAGGAGTTCCTCCAGGACGAGTGCGGCGTGAGCAAGGACTATGTCAAAATCTCGACGGCGAACGAACGCATGACGCTCTTCGGGCAGCTCAAGACGACGATGGACTCGGCGAGTTCGCAGTCGCAGCAGCAGACGATCGCCCTGCAGTCGCTTGTGAGCCGCCGCGACGTCACCTACAACACCTCCGCCGCCACGGTGCGCACGCTCGGCCAATCCTCGCTCTCGATGGCCGCCAACCTCCGGTAGTTGTCTACCCACTGCCCACTATCAACTACCAACTCCCAACTACCAACTCCCAATTCCCAACTACCAACCCGGAGTCCCACCATGTCCGTCTTTGCAACATCCTCGATCGACCTCTCGCTGTGCGGGAATGATGGCCAGCAGCTCACCGCCAACGTCTACATGCTCGAAGGCGTGCAGAACGCCGACGGGTCGCTGCGGCAGCTCTCGATGGGCCAGCTCGTGATGGCGGTGTGCCTCTCGCGCGCCACCGCGCTCGAAGCGGAAATCGTCAAGAAGATGGAGTCGATGGCCCAGAACTCGACCGACCTCGAAACGCTCACCGCGCTCGACCAGGCGCTCGTGGAATGGCAGTCAACCTATACGAGCGGAACCTGGGACCTTTCTTCTTCCTATAAGACGGCATTTGACATTCTGTCTAAAGACTATACAGAAGAAGAAAAAAAGACAAAAATCAAAACCTCATACACCTACGACGAGGTGACGACGCTCATTTCGGACGTGGAGTCGAAGATGGACTCGCTCAACTCGGTGTCGCAGACCACGCTGATCGACATCCAGTCGCTCACGTCGAAGCTCGACGTCACGTACAACCTCGCCTCGAACGTGCTCAAGTCGCTGCAGACCGTGATCACCGGCACGCTCAACAATATGTAGTCGGCGGCGATGCGCGTGAAGGCTTGGCTGCAGTTCTTCCGTCTGCCGAATCTGCCGACGGCGCCGGGCGATGCGCTGGCGGGCGCGGCGGTGGGCGGTCTGCTGGCGGGCGGGGGCGATGCGCGGCGCGCGCTGGCCGCCGGCGGCGCGGCGCTTGCGCTCTACATGTTCGGCCTGGCGGACAACGACCTCGCCGGCGCCGTCGAGGATGCGCGCACCACGCCGGACCGGCCGATTCCGAGCGGTGCGATTTCCGTGCGCGCGGCGCGTGTGGCGCGCGCGAGCTGCCTTGCGGGCGCGCTCGTGCTGGGTGCGCTCTTCAATCTGCCGCCCGCGTGGTGGGCGCTTGCCGCAGCGCTCGTGGGCGTGATCGCGCTCTACAACCGCGTGAAGGGCGCCGTGCTGATGGGTGTCTGCCGCGGACTCAGCGCGCTGTGCGGCGCGGCGGCGGTCGTCGCGTTTCCGCCCTCGCGGCCGGCGCTGTTGGCGCTCGGCGCCCTGGCGTTGGGCGAGACGCTCTACATCGCCGCCGTCACGCGCCTTTCCGAAGGCGAGGCGCAGGCGCGCGAAGGTCTGGGTGGCGCGCGTTGGGCGCTGGGGCTGGCGGCCTGGGCGCCTTGTGCGGCATGCTGTGCGTTTCCACAGCCGCGCCTTGCGCTGCTGCCGCTGCTGGGCTGCCTCTGGACGTTCGTGACGTGGTGCGTGGCCGTGGCGCCGTTGGGCGCACCGCATGATCCGGCGCGGCGCCGCGCGGTCGTGGGGCGCGTGATCGGCGCGCTCCTCTACCT
>CAVGKN010000189.1:0-3005 GCA_963629855.1 Lachnospiraceae bacterium | reverse complement strand
GAACCGCGGTCTTTCGTTCCTCGACCTCATCCAGGAGGGCAACACCGGCCTCATCAAGGCGGTGGAGAAGTTCGAGTACAAGCGCGGCTACAAGTTCTCGACGTACGCCACGTGGTGGATCCGCCAGGCCGCGACCCGCGCAATCGCGGATCAGGCCCGCACGATTCGCATCCCCGTGCACATGATCGAGACGATCAACCGGCTCATGCGCGTGCAGAAGAAGCTCATCCAGAAGCTTGGCCGCGAGCCCACCGAACAGGAAGTCTCCGCCGAAATGGAGATGAAGCCCGAACAGGTGCGGCAGGTCTACCGCATGGCGCAGCAGCCCATCTCCCTTCAGTCGAAGGTCGGCGACAACGACGACGCCAAGTACGGCGACTTCATTCCCGACACCTCGGTGGAGAACCCCTCGGAGCAGGCGGCCAACGCCATGCTCCGCGAGCGCATCCACGAAATCCTGGGCACGCTCACCGACCGCGAGCGCCAGGTGCTGGACAACCGCTTCGGCCTGACCGACGGCTACTCCCGCACGCTTGAAGAGGTCGGCAAGGAATTCAACGTGACGCGCGAGCGCATTCGCCAGATCGAGGCGAAGGCCCTGCGCAAGCTGCGTCACCCCTCGCGTCTCAAGAAACTGGACGGCTTCCTCGGAACCTGAGGCGCGGCGGGATTCACCCAAGACACACGAAAAAACGAAGAAGACACGACTCCGGAAGCAGTCGAAAACAGAAAGAGAAGAGTACAGACATGATGACGAAGATGATGGCGTTGTTCGCGGCCGGCGCCGCGGCTCCTGCGTGCGCGGCGAAGTGCCCGCCTCACGCGATCGCGGCCCTGGTGGCGGCGCTGGCGATCGGGATTCTGATCGGCTACCTGCTGGGCCGCCGCGGCGGCAAGAAGGGCGCCACGTGCACGTGCGCCGACAAGAAGGCGGCCGCGCAGCCGCAGCAGTCGTTCCACCGCGAGCCGCGCCGTGCGCGCGAACCGCGCGAGTCCGAGATGCGCCAGCCCATTCCCGCCGGCAGCGTGGAGATCTACGTGGGCAACCTGAGCTACGACCTCACCGAGGAGCAGCTGCGCAAGACGTTCGAGGCGTTCGGCAAGGTGGATACGGCGCGCGTGGTGATGAACAAGTTCAACGACAAGTCCAAGGGCTTCGGCTTCGTGGTGATGCCGAACCGCGCCGAGGCCGAGGCCGCGATCGCGGCGATGAGCGAAAAGGAAGTGCTCGGCCGCAAGATGCGCGTGAACGAGGCGCGCAACACGATCAAGGCCGAGGCCTAAGCGCCCCATGCTGCCTTGCCTCTTCCTCTACGGGCCGCCCGGCAGCGGGAAATCCACGCTCGGGCGGCTGCTCGCCGCGCGCTTGGCGCGTCCGTTCGTCGATCTCGACGCGGAGATCGTGCGCGTGGCGGGGCGCGACATCCCGCGCATCTTCGCGGAGGAAGGGGAAACGGGTTTTCGCGCGCGGGAGAAGCGCGCGCTGGAGGAGGTCGCCGCGCGCGGCGAGGCGGTCGTTGCCCTGGGCGGCGGCGCGCTCGTGAACGACGCGGCGCGCGCCGTGGCGGAAGGCGCGGGCCCGGTGGTGTGCCTCTCCTGTTCGCTTGACGCGCTCTGCGCGCGCATCGCCCAGGCGCCGGGGGCGCGTCCGCTCGTCAACGCCGGCGAGGCGTCGGCCGCGCGGGCGCGTCTGGAGGCGCTGCTCGCGCGCCGCGCCGCGCACTACGCGAGCTTTGTGCGCCGTCTCGACGTTTCCACCCGCGCGCCCGAAGACCTGCTCGACGATCTGGAGGCGCGCTTCGGCGCGTTCCGCATCACCTCGGGCGACGTGGCGAGCGACGTGCTCGTGGGCGTTCATCTTCTGGACAGCCTCGGCGACGCCGTTCGCACGCGGGGCTTCGGCGGCCGCGCCGTCGTGGTGTGCGACGCGCACACCGAAACGGCGCTCGCGCCGTGCGCGCTCGCCTCCCTGCGCGCCGCCGGCGTTGAGGCGCGGCTCGTGGCGATTCCCGCCGGCGAGACCACGAAGACGTTCGACACCGTGCAGACGATCTGGCGCGCGTTTCTCGCGGCCGGACTCGGCCGCGCCGATTTCGCCGTCGCCGTGGGCGGCGGCGTGGTGGGCGATCTCACCGGCTTCGCCGCCGCCACGTGGATGCGCGGCATCCGCTGGGTCAACGTCTCCACCACCGTGCTGTCGATGGTGGATGCCTCAACGGGCGGAAAGACGGGCTGCGATCTGCCCGAGGCGAAGAACATGCTCGGCGCGTTCCATTCGCCGTCCCTCGTGCTGGCGGACGTGGCGACGCTCGCCACGCTGCCCGCGCGCGAAGTGCGCGGCGGCCTCGCCGAGGCGATCAAGCACGCCGTCATCGCCGAACCCGCCCTGCGGGAGGATCTGAACCTGTTCGACGCCCTGCGCGACGTGCCGGCCGATGCGCCCGCGCCGCTGCCGGCGCTCGAGCCGCTCGCGGCGTTTCTCGCGCGGGCGCTCGCCGTGAAGGTCGGCTTCGTGCGGCGCGATCCGTTCGAGAAGGGCGACCGCGCCAAGCTCAATCTCGGCCACACGGTGGGCCACGCCGTTGAAATTGCCACGCAGTTCCGCGTGAGCCATGGCGAGGCTGTGGCGATCGGCACCGTGGAGGAGGCGCGCCTCGCCGTGCGCCAGGGACTCGCCGCGGCCGCGTGGCCCGACGAACTGGCCGCCGCCTTCGCGCGTGTGGGTCTGCCCACCGCGCTGCCCGAGGGGCTTTCCTTCGAAGCACTGGCGCCGATCATGCGCCGCGACAAGAAAAAGCGTGCGGGCAACACCGTGCTTTTCGCGTTGCCGTGCGCCTGGGGCGACGTGCGCCTCGTGCCCATTTCCCTCTGAAGAGACTTTCGGCGAGGCTTATCTCGCATCGCCGACCGCGAACGTACCGACCTCGACGATGATGGTTGTCGTGGCTTCTTCGGATGCCCTGCTCAGAGCAGGTGGCGCGCGGCGAGGTCGGCCTCCTCCAGGC
>CAVGKN010000188.1:0-3045 GCA_963629855.1 Lachnospiraceae bacterium | reverse complement strand
CGCGGCCTGGGCGAGGGCGATGATGCCCTGCTTGGACTCCTTGTCGACGCGCTTGGCGGCGACGGCGAGGCCCTTTTCGCGCAGGTACTTGATCGCTTCGTTCATGTCGCCGTTCGAGGCGGTGAGCGCTTCCTTGCACGCGCCCATGCCGGCGGCAGTGGCTTCGCGCAGTTCCTTGATTTGGGCAATGGTAATAGACATAACAATTATCCTTTTGTGGGGGTTCGGGGGAGGCTGGCCTCCCCCGTCCATTCGGTGGGTTCGGGGGAGCGCAGCTCCCCCGTCCATTCTGGTTACTCTGCCGCCGGCGCCGTTTCGGCGGCCTTCACGGCGGCCTCGGCGGCGGCGACCTTCTCCTGACGCTTCGCGGCGAGCTCTTCCTTGGCCTTGGCCTCGGCGGCTTCCTTGGCGGCGCGGGCGGCCTGCTTCACGGCGCTCGCAACGGCGCCGGCCTTGGCGGTCTTCGCGCCCCCGCGGGCGGCCTTGGCGACTTCCTCGCCCTTGGCGGCGGCGGCGGCCTTCTTCTCGGCGGCGGCCTTCTCGCGGCGCGCCTGGCGCTCGGCCTTCTCCTGCTCCTCGCGCTCGCGGCGCTCGTTGGCGCGCTTCTGCGCCTCTTCGGCCGCGCGGGCGGAATACTCGTCGTTCGCGGCCTTGATCACCTTGACCATGCCTTCGACGATGAGCTCGATGCCGCGCACGGAGTCGTCGTTGCCCGGAATCACATAGTCGATCGGATCCGGATCCGCGTTCGTATCCGTGATCGCCACCAGCGGGATGTGCAGGCGCGACGCTTCCTTGACGGCGTTGATTTCGCGGCAGACATCCACCACGAACACGGCGCCCGGCTTCTCGTCCATGTCGGCGACGCCGGTGAGGTTCTTCTCGAGCTTGGCGAGCTCGCGGCGGAGCATCGAGTTCTCCTGCTTGTGCACGGAGAGCACGCCGTTGTTCTTCGCGCCGATCGCCTGCAGCTGCTTCATGCGCTTCACGCTGCCGCGGATCGTCTGCGCGTTCGTGAGCGTGCCGCCGAGCCAGCGCTCGGTCATGTAGAACTGGCCGCACGCTTCCGCCGCCTGCTTCACGAGCTCCTGCGCCTGCTTCTTCGTCGCGACGAAGAGGATCTTCTTGCCCTCGAGCACCGTCTTGCGGAGGAACTCCGCCGCCTCGTCGATGAACGTCACGGTCTGGGTGAGGTCGATGATGTGGATGCCATTGCGCTTGTCGAAGATGTAGGGTTTCATCTTCGGATTCCAGCGCTTCGTCTGATGACCGAAGTGGAGACCCGCGTCAAACAGGTCCTTGAGCGTCAGGCCCGTGGCCTGGGAGGTCGGCATATCCATGCTTTCGTGTAACCTTTCGTGTCCGTTGGTGGGAGCCGCGCGCACTCCTTATGTGCCGCGTTTTCCCGGGTTAATCCGCTTTGGCGCCGCGGCCTGGACACGCCGCAACGTCGTTCGCTTCCGCACAGCAACGGCCACTCGGCCCTCCTGCGCTCGGAAAACAGCGAAATAGTTTACCAAAATCCGCGCCGCCGCGCAAGGGGCAGTAATGGGTTACTCAAGTTCGCGCGCGAACTTGAGTAACCCATTACACGTGTGGTCTGTTCGAATTCGTCAAATCAACGGGAATTTGGTATACTGGTTCGCCATGAAAGACGAGACACAGTTGGAGCCGCTGCCGCTCCCGACGATTCGCCGCTATCCGGCCTACCTGCGTGAAATCCGCGCACTGGTCACACGCGGCGAAACGCATGTTTCCAGTGCCGTTCTGGCGGACAAGCTGGGGCTCGACCAGGTTCTCACGCGCAAGGACCTGGCCATGGTCGGCGTGCCGGGTCGGCCGCGGCGCGGCTATCCGGCGACGGAGCTCGCGAAGGCCATTGTCCATGCGCTCGGCTGGGACAACGCGACGGACGCCGTTCTCGTAGGGGCGGGTTCGCTGGGGCAGGCGCTGCTGGGCTACCGCGGCTTCGCGGAGCACAATCTTTCAATTCCCGTGGCCTTCGACGCGGACCCCGCCAAGGCGATGAAGGTCTTCCACGGCGTGGTCGTGCGCCCGATGCGGGATCTCCCCTCGCTCGTCAAGCGCCTCAGAATCAAGATCGGCATCCTCACCGTGCCGCGCGGCGTGGCGCAGGAATGCGCGAGCGCACTGGTCGAGGCGGGCATTTCGGGCATCTGGAACTTCACGTGCGAACCGCTCGACGTGCCGGAGGGCATCGTGGTGCAGCGCGTCGATCTGGCCGAGTCCCTCGCCGTGCTCTCCCACGCAATCGCGCGCACCTGACGCGCATCGCCTCCCCTACGGCCGACGCATTTGCGAGAGGATCAGCCCTCTCGAGCGAGGGTGGAGTCATTTTAATGCGTCGGCCCTGATCGCCTCCCCTTCTCACTTCGTCTCTGCGGAACGCCCCCAGCAGGTCCAGCGGCAGGCGCCGTTGGCGCTTTCGGTCGGCTGTTCTTCGCGGCAGCGCGCCTGCGCGGCGGCGCAGCGCGGCCAGAACGCGCAGCCCGTCGGCCAGGCGTCGGGCGGCGGCACGGTGCCGGGGATGTCCGCAAGCGGGGCGTCGCGCGACGCGTCGAGCGCGGGCACGGCGGCGAGCAGGCCGCGCGTGTAGGGGTGGCGCGGATGCGCGAGCACGTCGAGCACGGGGCCGCGTTCGACGATGCGCCCCGCGTACATCACGTTGACCTCGTTCATGCGCCCGGCCACGAGGCCGAGATTGTGCGTGATGAGCAGCACGGCCATGCCCGTTTCATCCGCCAGCGAGTCGATCAGCTCGAGCACCTGCTTCTGCGTGGTGACGTCGAGAGCCGTGGTGGGCTCGTCCGCCACGAGGAGGTCGGGCGCGGCCGCAAGCGCCATCGCGATCATGCAGCGCTGCTGCTGCCCGCCCGACAGCTCGCAGGGGTAGGCGCGCGCCGCGCGCGCCGGATCGGGCAGCCCCGTGCGCGCGAGCAGTTCGAGAATCCGCGCGTCCTGCGCCTTGCGCGACATCTCCTTCGGCAGCGCCTCGCGGATCTGCGCCGCCACGCGCATCACGGG
>CAVGKN010000187.1:0-3054 GCA_963629855.1 Lachnospiraceae bacterium | reverse complement strand
CAACCGCGCGCGCGCGGTTTCGCGCCGAGCCGCGCTTTCGTGAGGAAAAAACGGCCCGGCATGGGCTCTGCATTTCCGTGTCTTCCGTTTCTTCCGTAGTAAAAAACTCCCTGGGCGCACCCTGCAGCGGCCCTGCGCACGCCACCTTCATTCCCGGCAAAAAAATAGGGCTTACTCTCTGCGATCACAATCGTGTATACTATGGGGACTCCCGCGTGTCCAGGTCGAAACTCATCGAATTCGAGGTGAAGTAGACCGAGCAGGGAAAGGCGCTTCGCGCACACGAAGGCCCCGTCGCATTCAACATGCCGAAAACAAGGAATGCGTCGCGGGGTCAGGGGGGATTTTGCCGACGGAAAACGAATTGGAGGAGGAATCGGGCGCCTACGATGGCATCCTTCACGAAGCGGCGCCCGCAAAAGCCTGAAACGTCATCTGAACCGACTGACAATGGCATGGGTTAAATGCAACATCGGAGACCTACGGCGAAGCCGTTACATTTAACCCCTTCGCCGTTGCATTTGCTTTGTCAATTGACCAAGAAAGTGTTAACCTACCATAAAGCGGGACGCCATGACGACCATGTTCTCAAAGATATTCCCGCGCAGAGGATCTCGCGCGAGCTCTACAGATAGCGGCAGAGAGCCGCGATGTCAGGTACGGCGAGCGTACGCATGATGTGGCGGCACAGGACGGCGCCGGCGCAAGCATCGTAGAGCGCGTCGTGCCAGGTGCGGCCGGGGCAAAGCGCCTCCACCTGCGCCCGAAGCCCGAACGCGGCGATGAGGTCGCCCAGCGCGTAGGAGGCGAGCCACGGCCAGATGCGGCGCGCCAGCTTCAGCGTATCGATCCAGGGGCCGAAGGGTGTCAGCGGCGCGCGCTTCGTGAGGAGCGTCCGTTCCGTGGCGGCGTTGTGCGCGACCAGGGGCACGCCCACAAGACGCGCGGCAAGTTCCGGCCAGAGATCCTCGAACGTCGGCGCGATGGCCAGCATCTCGCGGAGTTCGGCCCACCGACCGGGCGCGCGCGGCGAAAACGGGCGCTCCCGCGCCACGCGGAACCAGGTTTCCCAGAGTTCAAACTGGTCGGACGCCCCGCAGGCGACGACGCCCAACTGCCACGGTTCGCTGGGCCAGCCCTTCACGACGCCCGTCGTCTCGAAGTCGAGCGAGACGAAATCAATGTTTCCCAGTGCGGCCACCCTGAGTTGTCCGCCTTACGCAGTGGGCGCTCTCTTGCGCCCGGCGAGCGTTTCGGCGATGTTGAGATAGTAGGCCCGCACACGCTCATAGGCATTGATCACATCAAGTTCCACGAGCACGCGGATGGAGGATCCGGGATCTTCCGGGCCCACGCGCCCGAGCTGCGCGAGGCGGCACTCGCGAATGAAGTCGTGGATCTCGCGTGCCTCGTTCTGCACGTCGTCGATCGCGATCGTCGGGCGCGGCGAGCGGATCCAGGGCGAGACCTTCTCGGCGAAGGCGTTCACGCGGTCGTGCACGGAGAGAAGCACGCCCGTGGAGACGTCGGACATCGTCTGCCCCTGCTTGCGCAGACGACGGATGGCCTTCAGCACGGCCGCCGTCTCGTCGGAGACACTTTCGAGTTCGTCCGTGAGACGCAGCAGCCGGCGCGCGCGCTCCGCCACGTCCCAACCGAGGCGCTTCGACATGATGCTGCCGAGGAAGTCCGTGACCTCCTTCTGCACGGTGTCGAGAATCGCCTCGCGGTGCGTGATGTGGTTTTCAAGCGCCTCGTCCGACTCGCTGGCGATGACCTTGCGCGCGCAGTCGAGCAGCTCGAGATTGCTTTCGCGCATGAACGTCACCTCCTGCAGCGCCTGGTCGCAGGCGATCACGGGGGACATCTGCATGCCGACCTTGAGACACGAGAGATGCGGCTTCTCGTTTTCGGGCTGCTTAATGATCAGCTCGATCAGGCGCGCGAACGGCTTCACGAACGGGAAGAAGAGGATGCCGCGCGCCACGGCGAAGAGCGTGTCGGTGACGGCGATCGGCGCCATCATGTGCGTGAAGGCCTGCACGGACTTGCCGCTGACGGTGATCATCTCGGGCGTCGCGTAGTTCGGGTAGAGCCACGGCCCCACCTTCACAAAAAACGCATAGAAGAACGGAATGAAGACAACGGAGCCGATGAAGTTCGAAAGCGTGTGCGCCATGGCGGTGCGCTTCGCGTCCGACGTGCCGCCGATGGCCGCGATCCAGCCCGTGGCGGTGGTGCCGATGTTCGCGCCGAAGAGCACGGCGATGGCCACGTCGTAGGTGATGAGCCCCTGCTGGGCGAGGGCCATGGCGATCGCGATGGTGGCCGCCGAGCTCTGGATCACCGCCGTGAGCAGCGTGGCCGCGAGCGCGATCTTCACCACGCCCCAGAACGTCTGCGCGCTCATCGTGGTGAACACGTTCGCGAAGTCGGGGTTCTGCTTGATCGGGGCCACGCCCTTCGACATGAAGTAGAGCCCCAGGAACACGAGGCCCAGGCCGATCACCGTGAGGCCCAGGTTGTGCATGCGCTCGCCGCGGAAGAAAAAATAGAGGGTACCGCCAATGGCGATACCCACGAAGCCCAGCACCTGCGGATTCGGCGCGTAGGCGATGATCCACACGGTGGCCGTGGTGCCGATGTTCGCGCCGATGAGCACGTTGATCGCCTGCGGCAGCGTCATGAGGGCCGTCGAGACAAACCCCACGAGCATCACCGTGATGATCGAGCTCGACTGCACGAGAATCGTGGAGAAGATGCCCGTGCCCACGCCGACGAGACGATGGCTCGTGGCGTGCGTCATGAATTTCCGGAGGCCGCCGCCGGCCGTCGCCTGCAGGCCCTCCGAGAGGTGCTTCATGCCGAGCAGGAAGAGCCCGAGGCCTCCCGCGACAGTGACGAGAATGGAAAGAGTCAGAAAAAGGCTTTCTTTCATGTGGCAAACAGTATACCAAAAATCATCGTGCAGAGTAATGGGGCGTTTCCGCCCGCGAGGGGCAGAAGGCGGCGAGGGGACAGTCGGCGCAGCAGGGGTTGCGCGGGGCGCAGCGC
>CAVGKN010000186.1:0-3067 GCA_963629855.1 Lachnospiraceae bacterium | reverse complement strand
CGCATTTGCGAGAGGATCAGCCCTCTCGAGCGAGGGTGGAGTCATTTTAATGCGCCGGCCCTGGGGTGGTCATCCGGCGCGCGGCACGAGCGCGTCGAGGTGGAGCGCGTGCGACGCCTTGAGCAGCACCGTGTCGCCGGGACGCGCGAACGCGGCCAGCGCCGCGCGCGCCGCCTCAAGGGACAACCCGCCGAAGTTGTCGCCCACGAAGACCACCTTGTCGAGGCCGAGCGCCAAGGCGCGCGTCTTCACCTGCGCATGGAGCGCGGCCGACTGGTCGCCGAGCTCGTACATGTCGCCGAGCACGGCGATGCGCCGGCCGCCCCGCGCGTCGAGCCCCGCGAAGGTCTCGAGCGCCGCGAGCATGGCCGTGGGATTCGCGTTGTACGTGTCGTCGATGTAGGTCACGCCGCCGCGCTCGACCACGCGCCAGCGGCCGCCCGGCAGCGTGAAGCCCGCCAGCGCCGCGCGGCACGTCTCCTCCGACACGCCGAACCTCGCCGCACACGCCGCCGCGAGCAGCGCGTTCGACACGTTGTGCGCGCCCGGCAGCCGCACGCGCAGCGCCTCCGCGAAACGCGCCGCCGCGGGATCTTCCAGCGACGTCGTGACGAGCGGCACGCGGCACATCGCCGCCAGACGGTCGTAGCGCGCGTTCTCGCGCGCGAGCACCGCGAACGACGGATGCGCCGCGTCGCCCGCCAGGCGCGCGAGGAGAGTCCCCTTCTCGTCGGCAATGCCATCCTGCGTGCCGAAGAACTCGATGTGCGCCGTGCCGATGGAGGAGATCACGCCCACGTGCGGCGCGGCGATGTCCACGAGATGCGCGATTTCGCCGGGATGGTTCGTGCCCATCTCGACCACGAGCACGTCCGCGTCGCGCGGGCAGTTGAGAATCGTGAGCGGCAGGCCGAGGTCGTTGTTGAAGTTGCCCTCGGTGGCGTGCACCTTGAGCCCGCCCGCGCGCAGAAACGCGGCGATGAACTCCTTCGTGGTCGTCTTGCCGGCGGAGCCGGTCACGCCGATCACGGTGGCGCGCAGTATACGGCGGTAAGTCTGCGCCGCGCGCGTCAGCTCGTCGCGGCCGTCGAGCACGCCCGCCGCGCCGCGCGCGAGGGCCTGCGGAATGTAGGCGTGGCCATCCACGTGCTCGCCCTTGATCGCCACGAAGAGCATGCCGGGCCGCACCTGGCGCGAATCGAGCGTCGCGCCCGTGAAGGCAAGGGAGGAAGCGTCCACCATCGCGGCCGCCTCAGCACACGCCGCGCGTAGAGTGGCGATAGAACGCCACGAGTTCCTTCACCTCGTCGAACGGCTCCACGTCGTTCTCCACGCGCTCGAGCGCCTGCGAACGGTTGAGGCCGCTGTGGTAGATGAAGCGGAAGGCCTCCTTGAGCGCGGCGATCACGTCCTTCGGGAAGCCGCGGCGATTGAGGCCGACCACGTTCGGGCCGATGACCTTGAGCGAGCCCTCCACCATGTCGCCGAGCATGAACGGCGGGAAGTCCTGGCGGATCTTCGACATGCCGCCCACCATCGCGTGGCGGCCCACGCTGCAGAACTGGTGCGACGCGGCGCAGCCGCCGATGATCGCCCAGTCCTGGATGTGCACGTCGCCCGCGAGCTGCACGCTGTTCGAGCAGATCACGTGGTTGCCCAGCACCACGCCGTGCGCCGCGTGGCAGTAGGCCATGAAGAGCACGTCGTCGCCGAGAATCGTCTTTTCGCCGTCGGCCGTGCCGAGATGCACCGTGGCGAATTCGCGGATGACCGTGCGGTTGCCGATCTCCACGAACGAGACGCTGCCTTCCTTGTACTTGAGGTCCTGCGTCTTCATGCCGATGCACGCGTAGGGAAACACCTGGCAGTCTTCGCCCAGCGTGGAATGGCCACGGATGATGGCGCCCTGCTGCACGACCGTGCGCGCGCCGAGCTTGACGTCCGGGCCGACGCTGGCGTAGGGCCCGATTTCGACGTCGTCGCCCAGCTGCGCGCGCTCGTCGACGATGGCCGTGGAATGGATCTTGATGGACATGCTGTTCTGACTTTCCTTTGTTTGAAACTGGATATAGTATACCACTTATACCGCAGGAAGGCGGTAATGGGTTACTCAAGTTCGCGCGCGAACTTGAGTAACCCATTACATTCTGAACGCCCGCAGACTGCCTATCGGGCCGCGTTCGGAGCAATCACGAGGTTGTCGATCACGCCGCGGCCGGACGAACGGCCGTCGCCGTTGATGTCGTTGAACACGGTCGCGCGCACGAGTTCCTTCGGCGGCGTCCCCTTCATGCGCAGCCCGCTCACCTCCACGCGCCCCACGCGGCACGACACGTAGGGATCAAAGATCTCCAGCCCCGGCTTGCCGTTCTTCCCCGGGAAGAGGCACGACTTCGGCCCGACCACCGCGAGATGCGAAAGCGGATACTTGTCGAGATGGAACGTGATGTCGATGTTGCGGAAGTAGACGGACGTCAGGTTCGCACCGAACTCGAACGCGCCGAAGTGCCCGCGCACCGGCTCGGAGTCGCGATACTGCCCCATGCAGTCGATGGGCTGCGTCAGGTCGATCTCGATGTCCTCGAAGAAGAGGTTGCCGCCCGACCCGACTTCGGCCCACTCGGGCGACGTGCCGATCTTGTAGCGCGGCGTCTGCAAGTACATCTTGAACGTCTTGATGCCCTTCACGCGCCGGAAGATGACATCGGAAATTGCGCAGTCGACGACCGCACCATCCGCATAGCGGAATTTCGCGGGCTGAATGCGGATGGCGGGATAACCGCCGCCGACCAGCGCGAGGTCTTCGCAGAGGAAGTTCTTCTGCGGACCGAAGTTAATGGACGAACCGAGCCAGTCGTAGGCGTTGAGCGCCACGAGGTCATCGCCGACATGTCCGCGCACGTCGCGCACGTGGACGTTCTCAAGATTGCCGTTCAGGTGCAGGCCGTCGGCATAGCAGCTCTCGAAGCGGATGCGTTCGTAGCAGTGCCGCGCGCCATCGCCGGCCTGCAAGGCGAACGCGCTCGTGTGGGCGAACGTGACGTCGCGCACGATGACGTCGTCGCAG
>CAVGKN010000185.1:0-3083 GCA_963629855.1 Lachnospiraceae bacterium | reverse complement strand
ATGTGCGAGAGGATCAGCCCTCTCGAGCGAGGGTGGAGTCATTTTAATGCGTCGACCCTGAGTACACACCGCGTGTCCGCGCCACGCCCTAGCGCGACGCCTTGTCGTTTCCCAGCACGAGCTTTGCGTGTTTCGCGTAGGCGCGGCGCGGATCGGCGGCGTAGCGCTCGAGCGTCTTGCGACCGAGGCCGTCGGGCGTGTCGCCAAGGCGGTAGAGGGCGCGCGCGAGGCAGATCTCGCGCAGGGAGAGCGTCCGCTCCCAGTCGGCGGCGGCGTCCTTGTAGCCGGGCACGACGGGTGGCGCGGCGTCCATCGTCTGCCAGTGGCCTCCGATGCCGGGCCGGCGCAGAACCTCCGCGAGCGCCGGCGCGCCACGCGGGTCGCCGATCTCCTCGAGGGCGCGCGCGATCGCGCGGAAATGCGAGTATTCGCTCGCCTCCGTGAGCTGCGCCGCCTTCGCGAGCAGCGCGGGCACGGCCTCTTTCGCCTTGCAGTGGCCAAGCGCGATCGCGTAGCTGTCTACCCAGCTGACGCTGCGGTTGAACTGGCCCATGCCGCGGTAGTTCCATCCCTTGTCCCAGTCCATCGCCGCGAACTTGGCGAGCAGCGGCTTCACGCCGTCGCGCTGGCCGAGCAGCGCGAGCACGTGGGCGTAGACGACCTTGGCCCCGCCCTCGGCCAGCGTATAGGCTTCGCGCAGACGCGGCAGGGCGCGCGCGCGGTCCGCCATCAGCACGGGCAGTCCCTTGTACTGGTCGGCGAGCTCGGCGGTGGCCTGGTCGAGCGCGGCGTCGGAGAGCGGGAAGTTGTCCTTCTGCTCGAGATCCTTGGGCCGCAGGATCTTCATGTCGACGAGATGCCGCTGCAGCGCCTTGACGTCGATCGCGCGTACGGGCACGCCGCCTTTTGCGGCCATCGCGGCGGCCGTGCCGGCGGCATAGCCCTGGTTCTGGATGTCGGGCTGCATGCGCAGGATGGGCATCGCGTCGCGGTGCGCGCTGATGCCCAGCCCCGTGACGAGCAGGCCGTCGAGTGTCTTCGGCAGCAGGCAGCGGTAGGGCAGGTTCACGTACATGGGCTTGTGGCCCGGATCCTGGATGAAGAAGAGGTCGTCGCGCGTCTGGCCGTGCGAGTCGAAGTTGGAGTACGTGCGCGTGATGACGTCGGGGTAGGTGCGCTCGTTGACGACGTCCGTGGCCGCCATGTAGAACGCGCCGACCATGCGGCGGCGTTCGCGGCTGTTGACCACCTGGCCCTGGTCCCACGCGCGCTCGGGCAGGCTCAGACGCGAACGCAGCGCGAAGTAGAAGACGTCGGCGGCGTCGGTGTCGTCCACGAAGCCGATGTCCGCGTTCGAATAGCCCATGCCCGGCGTATAGTGCGGCGCGAGACCGGCGCCCTGCACGGAGAGCTCGTCGTCGGTGATGAACTCGGTTTCCTCGCCGGCCATCGCGGGGAGTTCGGCATTGCCGGTGGCGTCGATCGCGGTGCGGCAGGCGACCACGCCGCGCGTGCCGTCGTCCAGCACGACCACGGCGCCCGTCACGCGGCCGTCCTTCACGAGCACGCCGTTCACGAAGGCTCCGAACCAGATCTCCGCGCCGGCCTTGCGCTGTTCGCGACGGTACCATTCGGCCTTGGCCTGCGGGAAGATGCGCCCGGTGGTGACCACGCCGGCGTCGACGTCCTTCGTGAAGCCGACGCGGTTGCCGAAGTAGTACTGGCCAATGAGGCCGTCGGTCATCACGCCGCCTTCGAGATAGAGGTATTCGCACACGAGCGTGCGCGCGCCGTGGCGGGCGGAGGCGATGCCGGCGGGTCCGCCGCCCGTGCCGGCGCCGACCACGAGCGTATCGACCTCCGCCAGTACGGGCAGGGCGTCGGGCACGGTCACGGTGCCGGAGGCATTCACGAGATAGCTTGGCAGCGCACCGTGGTGCTCGCCGAGCGCGCCCGCGAGCGGCGCGGCGCCGGGCGCGGGCACGGGCGCAAGCGCGCCTTCGGGCGCGGGCAGGGTCTCGGCGCGCGCGGCGGCGGCGCGGCCCGCGCGCGCGCCCACGAGCATCGACACGCCGGGCTTGACCAGCTGCGCCGCCACGGCGGACGACACGTCGGCGAGCGGCCCGAGCACGAACACGCCCGGCACGTCGCGCGGCTGCAGGCACGCGAGATCGAGCGCGTTGGCGCCCGACCACGTGGCGTCGTGCGCGCGGCACGCGAAGCGGTCGGGCGCGAGGTACGTGAGCGTGTTGGCGGCGTCGATCAACGTGGGCGTGAACGTGCGGTCGCGCGCGAGCTGCTCGGCGGCGGCGAACGACCGCGCGCTGCCGTCCGGCATCGGAAGGTCGAGCCGGCAGTCCCAGAACCGCGCGGCAAATTCGAGCGGCTGCTTGCCGAGCAGATGGTTCTTCACCTTTACGGTGCGCGGCGCCGTGAGCGGCACGGTCTCGACGCCGGCTCCCGTCGGCGCGTCTTCGGAGAGGATCACGCGGCGGAAGCGGTACGTGCCCGCGGGGAACGGCGCGGTGCGGCCGCCGGCGCGGCGGGCGCAGAACGCGCGCGGCGTCGCGTCGATCAGCACGCGGGCGCGCACGGCCTGGCGGCCGCTGCGGTTGGCCATCACCACGCCCGCGAAGCGGCCCTGCGCGTCGCGCAGCACGTCGCACGCGAGCGCGCCCGTGAGATACGGCACCCCGGCCGCGAGCATCGCCTTGTCGAGCGCGCGCTTGACGTTGAGCGGCGTGGTGGCCGCCGCGGCGCCCGCCGAGGACGCCTCCTCGCCGAAACACGCCCGATAGAGCGGCGCACTCGCGTCGTCGGTCATGTCGCGCACCACGCGCAGCGTGCCCGCGATGTCCTCGCCCAGATAGGGACGCGGCGCGATCAGGAACACCTTCGCGCCCGTCTCCCGCGCGGCGATCGCCGCCGACACCGCCGCGGACGACCCGCCCACGACGACCACATCCGTCTCGCGCGCGATCGGGATCTGCGCCCCGCTCGCCCACAAGGTCACGAAAACGACTGCAAGGAGAATCTTCTTCATAGTTGGGAGTTGCGAATTGAGAAGAATTTCAATATACCAC
>CAVGKN010000184.1:0-3085 GCA_963629855.1 Lachnospiraceae bacterium | reverse complement strand
GTGCTCGACAACCGCACCACCGCCATGACCGGCCACCAGGACAACCCCGGCACCGGCAAGACGCTCACCGGCGACGCCGCCCCCGTCACGGAGATCATGGACATCGCCAAGGCCTGCGGCTACAAGAAGGTCGTCAAGGTCTCCGCCGACGACCTCGGCGCGCTCGAGACGACGCTCAAGGACGCGATGGACGGCGACGAAGGCGCGCTCATCGTGGCCTACGCGCCGTGCCGCATTGCGGCCAAGCTCACGCGTGAGGGCCTCTGCGAAGTGGACGAAAGCGCGTGCAAGGCGTGCGGCGCCTGCTTCAAGATGGGCTGCCCCGCGATGACGCGCGGTCAGGAGAAGGCGCCGGGCCGCTTCCAGATGAAGATCGACCCCACGCTGTGCGCCGGCTGCAAGCAGTGCCAGCAGGTGTGCAAGTTCAACGCGATCAAGCGCGTGCGTTAGCCGCGCGGGTCCGCATGTCCCTGATCGCCCAATTCAAGCAGCAGCGCGACACGCGGCCGAACGAGGCCGCGTTCCTGATCGCGTCCGGCGACCGGTCCATCCCGATCACCTGGCGCGAGTTCGCGCGCGACATCGAGGCGATCGGGTGGATCATCCGCAAGTATGTGCCGGGCGCGACGATCGCGATTCTCGGCGCGAACTCGTACGAATGGATGACGGCGCACGCGGCGTGTCTCTTCGCGGGCGCGGTGGCGCTGCCGCTGGAGGCGGCGCTGTCGGCCGAGGAGATCGCCGCGCGCCTGTCGTTCACGGGCGCGCGCGTGCTGCTGCACTCGGCCGCGTTCGCCGACCGCGCGCACGAGGTGCGCCGGCTGCTGCCCAAGCTCATCACGGGCGGCTTTGGTACGCGCCTCACCGACCTCATGATCGCCACGGCGCGCAAGGCGCTCGACGCGGGCGAGCCCGGCCTCTTCGACCTGCCCGAGCGCGACGAGGACGAAACGTCCATGCTCGTCTTCACGAGCGGTACGACCTCGAAGCCGCGCGGCGCCATGCTCACCCTGCACGGCCTCCGCGCGTTCTCCGACGTCTGGCAGGAGACGCTTCACTTCGCGCCCGGCGCGCACACGCTCATGCTCCTGCCGCTCAACCACATCTTCGGCATCAGCGTGACGTACACCATGCTCGCGCACGGCGTCGCGCTCGGCGTGTGCCCCGACTTCCGCCGCATCTACGAGGCCGTGGAGCGCTTCCGCGCGGACTTCCTCTTTCTCGTGCCCGCGCTCGCGGAGCTGCTCGCCGACAAGATCGCGCAAAAGGGCCGCAGCGTGGAGGACGCCGGCCTTTCCCTGCGCTGGATTCTCACGGGCGGCGCGCCGCTGCCCGGTCGCGCCTACCAGAAGCTCAAGGATCTCGGCATCCGCACGATCGGCGGCTACGGCCTTACCGAGACGACGGCGCTCTTCTCCGTGGGCGACCTTGAGGCGACGCCGCGCCCCGGCGGCGCGGGTGTCGCGTGCGGCGGCCGCGGCGGCATGGAGACGCGCGTCTCGCCCGAGGGCGTGCTGCAGATCCGCGGCCCCGCCGTCTTCAAGGGCTACTACAAGGAGCCCGAGAAGACCGCCGCCGTGCTCGACAAAGACGGCTGGTTCACCACGGGCGACTACGGGCGCATCGATGCGGACGGCACCGTGTGGGTGACGGGACGCGCCTCGCGCACGATCGTGCTCTCGAGCGGCAAGAAGGTTGCGCCGGAGGAGCTTGAGGAGGCGCTGCTCAATCTGCCCGGCATTCTGGAGGCCGTCGTCTCGGGCGACCTCGAAACGCGCGACGTGCGGGCCGACGTGTATGCGTCCGTGCCCGAGGAGACCGTGCGCGAACAGATCGCGATCCTGAACCGGAAGCTGCCGCTCTACAAGCGCATTCGCCAGATCGTGGTGCGCGCGGAGCCGTTCCCGCGCACGGCGAGTGGCAAGATCAAGGTGACCCTGCCGCCCGTCATCGGGCGCGTCGTCTCGCAGGCGGGGCGCAAACTGCTCGCCCCCGAGAAGTGGAAGTGGGTCGTGCTGGGGCTTGGCGCGATCGCGGCGGTGGTCGTGCTCTGGAACGTGTTCGGGCACGCCGTGTTCGCGCAACTCGAATCCACGAAATCGCTGTGGCAGGCCTTCGAGGCGATCGAGGACCGCCTCGCCGAAGTCCTCGCCGTGCTCGTGCTCGCGGCCGCGGTGGCCGTGTGGCGCACCGGCATTTTCAAGTCAACCAAATCATCAACCGACGCCGACGCCGAAACGGACGCGGCGCGGGACAAGGAGAAATCAACATGACGAATCAGGTTACGGATGCCCTCGGGCAGCATGCGAACGAAGGACGCGAACTCCTTCAGCAGGTCTTCAGCTGGCTGGCGCAGAACGGCGTGTCGTGCGCGCTCAACATCGTGAGCGCCGTGCTCATTCTGCTGCTCGGCGGGCTCATCGTGAAGGGGCTTGTGGCGGCGCTGCGGCGCGCGCTCTCGAAGTCGTCGCGCGTGGACGAGCTGCTGCGCACGTTCCTCTGCAGCATCGCCTCGAAGACGGGCTGGGCGATCCTGCTCGTCGTCGCGCTCGGCCGCCTTGGCGTGGACGTGGGGCCGCTCGTGGCGAGCCTCGGCGTGACGGGCGTCGTGCTCGGCTTCGCGTTCAAGGAATCGCTCGGCAGCCTCGCGGCCGGCCTCATGATCGCGCTTAACCATCCGTTCAAGGTGGGCGACTACGTGATCGCGGGCGGCGTGGAAGGCACCGTGACCGAGCTCAACATGATGGCGACCGTGCTCGCGACGGCGGACAACAAGAAGGTGACCGTGCCGAACGGCACCGTGTGGAGCAGCGCGATCACGAACTTCAACGCGCTGGGCCGCCGCCGCGTGGACGTCAAGGCGTTCGTGGCCTACGGCACCGACCTCGCGCAGGCGGAGCGCGTCGCGCGCGAGGCGCTCGCGAAGGTGCCGGGCGTGCTCGCCGATCCCGCGCCGGGCGTCTCCGTGGCGACGCTCGACGATTCGTGCGTGGTCTTCAACGTGCGCCCGTGGGCGACGTGCGACGACTACTGGGCCGTCTACTCGGCCGCGCAGACGGCCGTGCTCGCCGCCTTCGAGAAGGCC
>CAVGKN010000183.1:0-3088 GCA_963629855.1 Lachnospiraceae bacterium | reverse complement strand
GGATCGGTGATCATCCGGTGCAGATGCGCCGTCTTGTCGACGTAGATCTGACCCTTCGCGCGAAGGGTCTCGAAGTCATTTGTCTCTGTGGCAATGGGTCTCATGGCGGAGACAGTATACCACATTCCCGCTCGTTTGCGCGGGGCGAGCGGGCGGCTGTCGCCAGCTGAACTTGTGCTGAACTTGTGCAGCCGGCGTCTCCTTCCACTACCAGAACACGCGTACGCGCACATGAGGACGCATGAAGAAGCGCTTCGTGTGCGTGAGGTGCGGGAAGAGCGCCTGCGCGAGATGGCCTTCGGTCATGGGCACGATCACGACGGTGGGCTTCACGCCCGCGTCGGCGAGCGCGCGGAGGTCGTCGAACGACGTCCAATAGCCCGTGAGATGTTCCAGCCGGCGGTTGTACCAGGGGAACGGCCAGGTGTCCTCCGGCGGCAGCGCCACGGCGATGAACGGCTCGGCGGCGGGCGAAGCGGCGACGGCGGCGGTCACGCAGGCCGCGAGCTCGCGCACTTCGGGCGAGGCGTGGGCGTAGTTGTAGGGAATGTCGGACGAATCGGGGTCGCGCGCCATGAGGGCGAGCCCGGGCGCGTGTTCGACGCCGATGATCATGAGGGGCGTGACGACGAGGGCGCCCAGGAGGGTGCTGAGTGCTTGGCGCTGAGTGCTGAGTGCTTGGTGCTTGGTACAGAGTGCGTCGCGGAGGAGGACGAGGCCGAGGCCGGTCGCGACGAGCAGGGGCACGAGCAGCTGCAGTGTGCACCAGGGCGTCTTGTAGGGAATCGCCGAGTAGAGCACGGTGAGCGCGACCGTGTAGGCGACGAGGGCGAGGAACGCGCGCGCGCGAAGCGGCAGCGGCGCGGAACGGTCTCGGAGATGCAGACGCACAAGCCCGATGCACGCGGCGGCGACGAGGGCGAGGGGGAAGAGATGCGTGAAGCCGCGCACGTTGGCGCTGGGCGCGGTGCCGAGCACGAGCCACCGCAGATGCTGCCACCAGGGATGCACGTGCCAGTCGGCGCCTGCGGAGGCGGAGGCGTCGCCAACGGCGCGGCCGAAGTAGCGAAGCGGCGCGGCGATGAAGGCGTTGTAGACGCCCGACCACTCCTGGCCACCGGCGGAGAACAGCAGCACGGCCGTGAGCAGAAACGCGAGAAGGGCGAGAATCGCGTGCTGCCGCTTCAGACCGGGTGCGCCCGTGCGCGTGACGTACAGCACGAGCGCGGCGGGCACGGCGGCCGCGAAGGCGAGCAGGCTCGTCTCCTTCGTGGCGAAGGCCAGGCCAGCGGCGACGCCCCCGAAGAGCGCCCATGTACCGGGCTTGAGGCGATGGGGCTCGGAAGCATTCGTTGCGCGCGCGTAGCCGATGGCGGCCCAGAACGCGCCGAGCGTGAAGGCGGCGAGCAGCATTTCCTGGATGAAGTCGGTCGCGAAGAACACGAAGAGTGGCGCGGTGGCGAGCAGGAGCACGGTCGCGCCCGCGCCCAGCAGGGCCTCGAAGAACGAGGCGCGGCGATCGGGCGCACGCAGCAGCATGAACAGCGCGTGACCCAGCGCCAGCAGGCCCAGGATGGCGAAGAGCAGCGGCGTTACGCGCAGGAGCGAACCGTCAAGCGTTGCCGTGGTGGTGTGCCCAAAGGCGCGCTGCAGCGGCGCGGCCGCGTAGTAGAGCGTGGGACCGTGGTGATCCGCGGGCGAGTAGGTGTAGTGCCCCGTCTCCAGCAGACGCCCCACGGTGAAGGCCTGGTTGGCCTCGTCGGGATGGAAGGTGCGCGCGAGAAGCGACATGGCGGACGCAGTCTTCGCTACCGCCGCATGAGGGGCGCGGCGATCTTGCGCAGGGCCTCATTGGCGTTGAGGCGCTGGGAGGTGATCTCGGGACTGATCTTGTAGGCCTGGAGAATCGCGCTCTGCGCGGCAGAGTCCTGGTGGAGCGCGCCCTTGATGATGGCAAACTGCAGCCAGCCATCGATGTCCTTCGGCTGCTGGCGCAGCAGGAGGTTGAGGGTGGCTTCGGCCTCCGCGTAGTAGCCGCCTTCGGCGAGCACCACGGCCATCTCGCGGCGCAGGCGCGCGTCGAGCTTTTCGGGCGCCATCGCGGCGGCGCGCTTCATCGCGTTGGCGGCGTCGCCGCGCTGGCCGCACTGCGAGAGCAGCGTGGCGAGCGTGTAGACGAAGTTGAAGTTCTGGGCTTCTGGCTGCCCGAGCGCCTTGCGCGCGGCCTCGGCGGCCGGGCCGGTGCGGCCCATCGCCTGCAGGCTCTGCGCAAGCAGCAGGTTCTCCGCGCCGGAAAGCGGCGCCTGCTTGGCCTTCTCCTGCAGCTGCTTCACGGAGGCGGTCACGTTCTGCAGGCGGTCGATGTAGTTGCGCAGCGCGCCGGTGCGGCTGTTGTTCGGGTCTACGCGATCCGTGTAGTCGAGCAGGTCGCGGATGGCGTCCCAGCGGTTGAGCGGCAGCAGCACTTCCTGCGCGTAGCGGAAGGTGGCCTCGGGCGAGGCGGGGTAGAGAGACACGGCTTCGCGGAAGGCCTGGTCGGCCATCGCGGTGAGGCCGCCGTGGGCGTAGAGGCCGGCGATCGCGGCGCGCAGCTTGGAGAAGCTCTTCTGCGCGGGGAAGTCGCGGCGGAAGGCGGGATCGCGCAGCAGGCGGCGGCGATACCAGTCCCAGAACGCCATGTCCTCGCGCACGGTGCGCGCGTTGAGCGCGTTCGGCTCGGGGTTGATCTTCATGATGAGGCCGTGCGGCGTCAGGTAGGGGTACATCCACTGGATCACGTACGATTCCTCCACGTAGAAGGCGCGGCGGAGCTTTTCGTGGTCGAACATCATCTTCGTGAGCACGCCGTTGATCTCCATCACGCCGAGCGCGCCCGTGACCTGCACGCGGCCGTTCTCGATCTTGAGGTCGGCGTTCGCGGCGCGTTTGCCGCTCTGCACTTCCGAGACGTAGATGTTGAACGATTCGGCGGAATCCTCCTTCGACGGAATCCAGATTTCGTCGCCGTAGAGGTCGCGCTCGACCGACATGTAGGTGTCGTCCGCGAGCGCGTTCTGCGTGATGAGGTAGACGTCGGGCCGCACGTGGG
>CAVGKN010000182.1:0-3094 GCA_963629855.1 Lachnospiraceae bacterium | reverse complement strand
GCCCAGAACAATCCGGATGCCCAGACGGCCGAAATCGTCTTCGAATGGCCCATCCTCGGCGTCAACACGGCCCGGCAGAAGAAGGGGGCGAAGAAATGAGAACGACGCTTCTGCTTTTTCTTGGCCTCTTGTTGACCGTCGAGCTGTCGGCGGCCAGCAGCCAGCCGCCAATATCCAGCGGCGTGGCGCGTGAGGACACGCGCCCTCCTGTGCAGCAGGCGCAAGGCCCTGCACTCGGCGTTCAGGGTGAAGAGACTCTTCCGCGCAATCCCTTCTGGCCAATCGGCTACGAGGGCACGCGTGAAAAGATCACGGGCGAGATGCGGGTGATTCCGAAGCCGCCGGAGCAGGTGAAGGCCGAGCGCGAGGCGGAGCTGCTCGAGAAGAAGACGCGCGAGCAGATGGCGCAGGAGGCCGAGGCGGCGCGTGTGGAGGCCGAGCGGCGTGCGCGCATCGTCACGCCCGAACACTGGCAGGCCGCGTACAAGACGCTGCGCATCGGCGGACGCGTCAAGGCGGGCGCGGACGACGGCCGCACCGCGTCGAGCGTGATGATCAACGGCAAGGTCTACGGCGACGGCGATCTCATTTCAATCACGCACGGGGCGAACCGCTTCACGTGGCGCGTAACGGGGCTCACGGACGGAAAGTCGGTGCGCCTCGAGCGCGTCCATGCGCGCCATCTCGGCGCGAAGGCGACAGAGAATCAACAGAAGAAGAACGGAGAACGCAAATGAACAACAGAACGGATGCTTTTCGGGGCGAGATGCTGGGCGCTCTGCTGACCCTCGCGCTGGGCGCGACCGGCGCGCTGGCGGCGGCGGAGGCGGCGAAGCCCGCCGTGGCGGCGGCCGTGCCCGCCGTGGAGGCCGTGCAGCCGGCCAAGGGCGAGGATGTCATTTCGCTCGACGACCTGCTGGACGATTCCGCCGACGCGGCGAAGAAGGCGCCCACGATCCGCGTCGCGTCGCGTCCGAAAGCGCCGACTGAGGCGGCCGTGAAGCCCATCGAGGCACAGCCGTCGGCGACCAACGACGCGGCCGTCGCGCAGGCGCCTGAGACGGCATCGCCGGCGGCGACCAACGACGCGGCCATCGCGCAGGCGCCCGAGGCGGCAAAGCCCGGCAAACTGTCGGCGGCGCAGGGTCTCTTCGCGACGCCGCTCGCGCAGGACGAATCGACGCTCATCGACATCTCGTGCGACGACGCGACGCTCGCGGACGTTCTGCGACAGTTCCGGCGCACGACGGGCGCGAACATCATTTCCGTTAATTCCTCAAACCTCAATCAGCGCGTCTCCGCCACACTCAACCACGTGCCGTGGATGGCGGCGCTGCAGGCGATCCTCAATGCGCAGAAATTCCGTCTTGAGCCGCGCGGCGGCATTTACTTCGTGAGCGAGGACAAGCAGGCGGTGCCTGAGTTCACGCGGTCGTTCGTGCTCAACCACGCCTCCGCCACGGAACTGGCGGATCTCTTCAACACGACGCTCGGTGGCATGCCGGTCGATCCGAAGACGGGAAAGCCCGTGTCGTCGATGAACGGCAAGGCGTCGGGCAAGCGCATCGCCACCGCCTTCGACGGCGCGAACGTCGTCGTCGTCACCGCCACGGAGAAGATCCTCGCGGACTGCGAGACGATCATCAAGGCCGTGGACAAGGCCATCCCGCAGATCTACATCGAGGCGCGTTTTATCGAAATCTCGAACGAGGCCCTGCACAAGCTTGGAATGCAGTGGAATCAGCTCGAAAGCTGGGGCGCCTCCGTGAAGGGCATGACGGGCGGCATGGAGTACAATAACGGTCGCGCGAACGTGTACGACTACCGTACGCGCACGGGGAGTTCGTCGTCCACGGTGTCGAGTTCGTCGGATGGCACAACGGCCACGGCTTCGAGGTCCTCTTCGTCCTCGAAGGGCACGGCGAGGGGGTCGCTTGTCGCGGACTCCATCGCTGCCGCCTCGGGTGCGGGTCGCACGGCGGAGAACATGAACTGGCTCAATGCGCGCGGTTTCTCGGGACAGCTTTCGGCGGACGACTTCAGCCTCGCGCTGAGCGCGTTCGAGTCGATGACCGACGCCAAGATCTTCTCGAATCCGAAGGTGATTGTCTCGAACGGCAAGGAGGCGAAGGTCGACATGACGACGAAGTTTCCGCACGTGAAGGTGACCTCGCAGCGCAACACCTCCACGACGCAGTCGTATGTGGACATGGCCACCGAAATGCAGGTCATTCCGGGTGAAGACAAGATGATGTTCGCCAAGGAGGCGTTCTTCTCCTGGGGCATCACGCTGTCGGTCAAGCCGCGTATCTCGCCCGACGGCCTCATCAGCGTGGAGATCGTGCCCACGATCAGCCAGCTCGACACGGACGTCACGGACACGGGCTTCTACGAAATCGCGAGCGATTCGGGCACGGGGCGCTATCCGATCATCAAGATGAAGCGCCTCATCACCGACTTCACGATGAAGGACGGCGCCACGGCGGTGATCGGTGGCCTCTCGAAGACCGAGGAGGAGGACGTCGATTCCGGCATCCCCTATCTGCGCAAGATCCCTTACGTCGGCCCGAAGCTGTTCGGCTGGAAGAGCCGCGGCAAAGTGCAGAAGGAAGTTATCGTGTTTGTCACGCTCGGCATCGCCGATCCGTCCGATCTGCCCAAGGACATTGGTCTGCCGCAGAATGCCGTCGCAGGCCGCGAGTACGTGAATGGCACGAAATTCGAGCCGGGTCAGCGCGAAGGCGGTGTGGCGGGTTTGATGAAATTCGACACGCGTTCGCTCGAAGACCAGCGCAAGGACGACTCGCGCGCGGTGAAGATCGAGGCTTCGCCCTCGACGGAGAAGACCGGGTCGGGCAACGTGGAGATCCGCATCGTCAAGCCCGCCGAGACTCCCGCCAGGGCCGACGCATTAAAATGACTCCACCCTCGCTCGAGAGGGCTGATCCTCTCGCAAATGCGTCGGCCCAAGTGTTCAGCAGTCCAGCAGCCAACAGCCAGTATCCAGTTGAGGTGCAGGAAACCGTTTCGGCAGCTCCACCGCGACTTTTTCGAGGTGGCCTCGGTTCTCCGAACCCTTCGGCCTCACTGGATG
>CAVGKN010000181.1:0-3106 GCA_963629855.1 Lachnospiraceae bacterium | reverse complement strand
GGTGCATCGTCCGCTCTACGACTGGGTCGTCGACCGCCTCGACGAGCAGGGCCGGCTTGTGGTGCGCAACGGCGTGAAGATCCGTCCGCACCAGCGCGAGTTCGCGCGCCTGAACATCACGTGGACGGTGATGTCGAAGCGTCTGCTGCTGCAGCTCGTCACGGAGGGGCACGTCTCCGGCTGGGACGATCCCCGCATGCCCACGGTGTGCGGCATGCGCCGGCGCGGCTTCCCGCCCGCGGCGATCCGCGCGTTCTGCGAGCGCGTGGGCGTGACGAAGGTCGAGAGCGAAAGCGATCCCGCGCTGCTCGAATGGTGCGTACGCGAAGAGCTCAACCAGACGTCCGCGCGGCGCATGGCGGTGCTCGATCCGGTGCGTCTCGTGATCGACAACTTCGAGGGCGCGCGCACGGTGGCGCGTCCGAACAATCCGCTCGACCCCGCGGCCGGCACGCGCGATGTGCCGTTCTCGCGCGAGCTGTGGATCGACCGCGCCGACTTCCAGGAAACGCCCGAGAAGAAGTTCTTCCGTCTGGCGCCCGACCGCGAAGTGCGCCTCGCCGGCGCCTGCATCGTGCGCTGCACGGGCGTGGAGAAAGCGGCCGACGGCACGATCTCGTGCATCCACTGCACGTGGGACGAAGGCAGCTGGGGCGGCAATCCCTCCGACGGCCGCAAGGTCAAGGGCACGATCCACTGGGTGGACGCCGCAACGGCCGTCAAGGCCGAGGTGCGTCTCTACGACCGCCTCTTCACAGTGCCGGATCCGCTCAAGGACGGCTCCGAGAAATTCCTCGACTACCTGAACCGCGACTCGCTCGCCATCCGCACGGCCTACGTGGAGCCTTCGCTCGCCAACGCCGCACCCGGCGACCGCTTCCAGTTCGAGCGCACGGGCTACTTCGTGGCCGACGCGCGCGACACGAAGCCGGGCGCACCCGTCTTCAACCGCACGGTGTCGCTGAAGGACTCCTACAAGCCGCAGGCCTGAAAGCGACGAGTCCTGTTCAAGAGGGACGCGCTACTCCTCGTCGAGCGCGGAAAGCAGCGCCTCGGCCGTGACGGGCTTGCCCTTCGTGCGCAGCACGAGGATGCGCGCGATGAGGGCGCTCTCGAAGTCGGTGAGGCGCACGCCGTCCTTGCGATCCTGCAGGATGCGCAGCAGATTGTCCGCCGTCACGCCTTCCCGCGCGCGCGTCTTCGGCATGAAGAGGCCGGTCACGGCGAGCGCAAGCGCGGTGAGCGGCGCGAGTACGAGGCTGAACACGCGGTAGACGGGCGCGAGGCGCAGCGCGCGCCGTAGCGGCCGCGCCGAGCAAAACAGCTTGGGCAGAAACTCGCCGCACGTGAGCAGCGCGCACGCGGAGACGAAGCTCCACACCGCCTGCGCCGTGAGCGACGCGCCGCACAGCCGCGCCGCCAGCGCCGCCGAGGCGGATGAGTAGACCACGTTCGCGATGTTGTTCCCCACGAGCAGCCCCGTGAGCGTGCGCGACATGTCCGCATGCGCGCTCTGCACGATCTTCGCCGTGGCGCTGCCTTCGTGCGCCATGTGGACGATGCGGCCGCGACTGACGGAGGTCACGCTCGTCTCCGTGCCCGAACAGAAGGCCGAAAGCGAGAGCGCCACAAGCACGGTGACAACCAGCAGAAGCGTCGTGATCATTGTTCGTCCTCCTCCGTCTTTTCCACCGCCTCGTCGGTCTCGGCGAGGAGTTCCTCGTCCGTGTCGGTTTCGGGATAGGCGAGCACCTCAAGGCGGATCTGCGTGACGCGACGGCGGCGACGCTTGAGCACGGTCGCGCGGCAGCCGTCGGCCTCGACCTCCTGACCCACGTGCGGAATGCGCTCGGCGTGGAACGCGATCCAGCCGGAGATGCGGTCGGCGTCCTCGGCCTCGAGTTCAAGCCCGAGCTCGCGGTTGATTTCGTCGAGGCTCACGCGCCCATCGATGATCCAGTCGTTGCGCGCCACCTTCTGGATGGAGGGTTCGTCGTCGGGACGCGCGAAGACGCCCGGACCTAGGATGATCTCGAGCACGTCGTTCAGCGAGATGAGGCCGGCCGTGCCGCCATACTCGTCGAGCACGATGGCGAGCGGCTTGCCGCTGCGGCGGAAGACGACGAGCAGGTCGTCGAGCGTCATCTGCTCGGGCACGAAGAGCGCGTCCTCGATCTTCCCCGTGCGCGCGTCCATCACGCCCTCGATGGCGTCCGCCGTGCGCCGGTAGACGGGCAGGTAGGCGTGACGCGCCTTTGCGCGCGCCTCGTTGCGCACGGCCTCGGGACGATCCGCGTCGATGCCCTCGATGTCCACGCGCGGCGTCATCTCGTCATTGGCGTGGATTTCGGAGAGGCGCAGCACGCCCTCGATCATCTCGGCGTCGGCGGCGGCAAAGTCGCCCTTTTCGGCGGCGACCTCCACCACGGAGACGAGCTCCGAGTCGGAGAGCGCGCGCCGTTCGCGTTCGAGCGCGGGCGCGAACGCGCGCGAGGCGAGCGCGAAGACGGCGTTGAACGGCGTAAGCACGGCGCGCCAGAAGAGCAGCGGCCCCGCGCAGTACGGCGCGAGCGCCTCGGCGTAGCGCAGGGCGAGGCGCTTGGGCGTGATCTCGCCGAAGAACAGCAGCAGCACCGTCGTCACGGGCACGGCCGCGAAGCCGCCCCATGTGGGCGCGAACCGCGTGAAGAGATGATAGGAGATCGTCGCAATCGCGAAGTTGACGAACGTGTTGCCCACGAGCAGCGTGGAAAGAAGCGTAGCGGAATCCGCCACGCAGCGCCCAATCCGCGCGTCCGCGCGCGGGTTCCGCGCCTTGATCCGCGCGCGCTGCACGTTCGTGAGCGTAAAGAGGATCGTCTCCGAGCCGGAGAAGAACGCCGAGAGAGCGAACAGCGCCACGAGCAGCGCACCCTGGAGCAGTTCAGTGCACATACAGCAAGTCCTTTGGCGGAACGGACGAAAAGGCCATGCGCCGCCCCGTGACGGGATGGGGGAAGACGAGCGTGACGGCGTGCAGCAGCGTGCGCGTGGGCCGCGGCCGCACGTGGCGATCGCGCGCCGCATCGCCATAGAGCGGATCGCCCACGATGGGGTGGCCCAGATG
>CAVGKN010000180.1:0-3137 GCA_963629855.1 Lachnospiraceae bacterium | reverse complement strand
GGATCAGCCGATGCTCTCTAGATTTTCTAGAAACTCTAGACAATCTAGAACACGCACCAACTCCGCACCGACCACCTGATGCGCGGCCGTGGCGAAATATCGCTAAACTACGAGTTTTACAGGGGGGGGGGCAGATTTTTGCAGTTACACGCCGATGCGCAATCTCTTGCGCATTCTTTTGCGACACATCGGCGACAGTCATCGCCTCGCGTCCAATCTCAACGTTCCGCTTCATGCTAACCTGTCCTTGGCGCACAGTTTACCACATCTCCGTTCGCCGCGCAAGCCCCCCTTTGAAAAAAATGGAGAAGAATCTCGAATTAGCGCTGCGTTTCCATCAGGATCGCGAGGCGTTCCACTTCGGGCTTCGCCAGGTCGGAGGACTGCTCCGCGAGCCAGGCCACGGCGCGCGCGGCATTGAGCACCGTGGCGCGCCCCACCTGCTGCAGGCCCGGCGCGAAGGCGTCGGAGGCGAGGCAGAGCACGGGCGCGACGTCGCCATCCCAGCCCGCCGCCCGCAGCACGGCCTTCACGGCGTCGGCCTGGCGCATCGCCTGCACGAGCGGCGCGCGATCCGCGAGGCGGCCGTCCACAAGCATCTCGCCCTGCTCCACCGTCACGTGGCCGCGCCAGTTCTTTGTCTCCACGGCGTAGACGCCTGCGGGCCCCACAAGCACGTGATCCACGTGGTACGGCCCGGCCACGAAGTCGTGGAAGACGTGCCACGTGTTCGGCAGCGCGTCGAGCACGCCCGCTACGCGCTCTTCGCCGCGCGCGCCCTTGAAGTAGGATTCCACACGGCGCAGTCCCCGGCGCCACCAGAATGCCGTGGCCGCCACGAACACCGCGAACGCCGTCGCGAAGGCGAGCGGATGGCGTCCGAGCACGAGCGCCGCGCCGCATGCGCCGAGCGCGATGCAGCAGAGAAAGACCGGCCAGAGCGAAAGCATCGTGCCGCGCACCTTGGCCCATTCACCGGGATTGCCATGTCGAATCATGTTGAGATCTCCTTCATCACGCGCGCCGCGATCGCCTTCGCGTCGAGGCCATGCAGACATTCAAGCTCGGCCACGGTGCCGTGGCCCACGAACACATCGGGCCATCCGAAGCGCACGTCCGCGCCGATCGCCTCGCCGAAGCCGCCGGCGACGCTGCCGTTTTCAAGCGAGACGATGAGCGCACCCGCCGCGCGCTGGTGCGCGAGCCGCGCCGCGTCGAACGGCTTTACGAACCGCGCGTCCACCACGCCCGCGGAGACGCCTTGCGCCGCGAGTGTCTGTGCCGCTGCGCGCGCCTTCGGCACCTGGTCGCCGAGTGCCCAGAGCTGCACGCGCGCCGTGTCGTCGCCCACCAGCTGCCGCGCCTGGCCCACGCCGACCGGTGCGCGAGGCGCATCGGCGGCCGGCGCCATGCCGCGCGGATAGCGGATGACCCACGGGCCGCCCGTCTCCAGTGCGAGATCGAGCAGCGTCGCGAGGTCGTCCGTGTCGGACGGTGCGCAGATCGTCATCCCCGGCAGCGCGCGCAGCAGCGCAATGTCGAACATGCCGTGATGCGTGCGGCCGTCGCGCCCCACGCAGCCCGCGCGGTCCACGCCGAAGATCACGGGCAGTTTCAGCAGGCACACGTCATGCATCACCTGGTCGACCGCGCGCTGCAGGAACGAGGAGTAGACGGCCACCACGGGCCGCATGCCTTCCTTCGCGAGTCCCGCCGCGAATGCGACGAGGTGCTCTTCGCAGATGCCCACGTCGAAGAAGCGCTTCGGGAATTCGCGCGCGAAGGCGGCGAGTCCCGTGCCGTCGCGCATGGCGGCCGTGAGCGCGCAGAGGCGTTCGTCCGTACGCGCCCGCGCCACGAGCGCCGCGCCGAAGACCGCGCTCCAGTCCGGCGCCGCGGGTGGCGGCAGCACGGGGTGCGCGAGGTCGAAGGGCCCCACGCCGTGCCACGCGGTGGGATCCGCCTCGGCGGGCGCGAAGCCGCGCCCCTTGCGCGTGACCACGTGCACCACGATGCTGCGCTTGTCGTCGCGCGCCACGCGCAGCGCCTGCTCGAGCGCCGCCACGTCGTGCCCGTCCACCGGGCCCACGTAGCGCATGCCGAGCGATTCGAAGAAGGCGTTGCCGAGCAGCATGGACTTCACCGCGCGCTCGATGCGGTGGTAGAAGCCACGCAGAAACGTGAGATGCGCGCGGTGGCCGAGACCCTCGAGCGCCATCTTCACGCGGTTGTAGCGCCGCCCCGTGAGCAGCCGCCCGAGAATGCGCGCGCACGCTCCCACGTTCTTCGAGATGGACATCGCGTTGTCGTTGACCACGAGGATCACGCGCCCCTTCATCGCCGCGCAGTCGTTGAGCGCCTCAAGGGACATCCCGTTCGCAAGCGCGGCATCGCCCACCACGGCGACCACCTGTTCCGTGCCGCCGCGCAGGTCGCGCGCCGCCGCCATGCCCTCTGCCACCGAGAGCGCGTTGCCCGCGTGGCCCGTGACGAAGGCGTCACAGCGCGTCTCCTCCGGATTGCAGAAGCCCGAGAGCCCGCCGAGCGCGCGGAGCGTGCCCATGCGCGCGCGGCGGCCCGTAAGGATCTTCCAGGCATAGGTCTGATGCCCCACGTCCCACACGACGCGGTCGCGCTCGGGGTCGAACACGCGCAGCAGGCCGATCACGAGCTCCACCGCGCCAAGCGAACTCGCCAGATGGCCACCCGTGCGCGAGACGGTCGCGAGGATCTCGTCGCGGACTTCCTGCGCGAGCGCGGGGAGGTCGGCGGGCGCGAGGCGGCGCACGTCGGCGGGCGTCTGCACGGTGTCGAGCACGCGGCTCATGCGTGGCCTCCCATGCGGCGTTCGCGCTTCGCGTAGGCGGCGAGCGCGGCGTCGAAGGCGGCGCGGTCGAAGTCCGGCCACGCGATATCCGTCACGTAAAGCTCGCTGTAGGCGCATTCCCAGAGGAGGAAGTTCGAGAGGCGCAGTTCGCCGGACGTGCGCACGATGAGGTCGGGATCCGGCAGATCGGGCGCGTAGAGGCAGCGCGCGAAGCCCGCCTCGTCGCGCTCCGCCTCGGGAAGCGCGGCGAACTTGCGCGCGGCGTCCACGATCTCCGCGCGGCCGCCGTAGGAGAGCGCCACCACGAGCT
>CAVGKN010000179.1:0-3171 GCA_963629855.1 Lachnospiraceae bacterium | reverse complement strand
GTCGGAGAGTTTTCCGTCGCCGTCGCGGTCGTCGCCGAGCCATTCGTTGAGCGGATGGCAGAAGCCTTCGTCGATGTCGTGGCGCAGCACGTGGAACCAGGCCTTGTAGACGTCCGGCGCCGTGCCGCCCGCGAGCGCGAGCATGAACGTGGCGCGGCCGCCCGCGCCCGGCAGCGTGAGCCCGCCCCACTGCACGGGACGGATCTCCGGATGCTCGGCCGTGAAGCGCAGAACCTGCTTGGTGGAGGGATCTTCCGGGTGATCCGGCCGATAGCACATCAGAAACGAGACGTCGGTGACCGCCTCCGAGGCCGCCACCGCCGTCCACGCCAAAAGCGCGAAAAGAAGACTGATTCGCCGCACGGCGCCCTCAGCCCCGCGCCGGCGGGAACGTGCCGGCCGCGACGTCGGCCACGTACTGCGCAAAGGCGGTCTTGGCCGTTTCGGCGAGCTGGGCGTACTGCTTCACAAAGGACGGCACGTGGCCGTCGTTGAGGCCGAGCAGATCATGCATCACCAGCCACTGGGCGTCGCACACGGGTCCGGCGCCAATGCCGATCGTGGGAATGCGCACGGCGGCGGTGACGGCGGCGGCGACCTCGTCGGGCACGCACTCAAGCGTGACGGCGAAAGCACCGGCGACTTCCACGGCCTGGGCGTCTTCCAGCACCTTGCCGGCGGCCTCACGCGTCTTGCCCTGCATCTTGAAGCCACCGTAGGCGTTCACGCTCTGCGGCGTCATGCCCACGTGGGCGAGCACGGGGATGCCGGCCTCGGTCATGCGGCGGATGAGCCCGCGCACGCGCGCGCCGCCCTCGAGCTTCACAGCGTCCGCGCCCGCCTTGAGGCAGGCCACGGCGTTCTCCATCGCGCGGTCGTCGCCGCACTGGTAGCTGCCAAAGGGCATGTCCGCCACCACGAGGGCGTTGCGCACCACGCGCGCCACGGCGGCCGTCGCGCTGAGCGTCTCCTCCATCTTCACGGGCAGCGTGGTGTCGTAGCCGAGCATCGTCATGCCCATCGAATCGCCCACGAGCAGGCACGGCACGCCCGCCGCATCCGCAAGATGCGCAAAGCAGGCGTCGTACGCCGTGCAGCAGCCGAGTTTCCGAACGCCCTTTGCGGCCTGGAAGGTCGCCACCGTCCACTGTTTTTTCATGATGTCAATCTCCCCTTCCTGCTACACCGTGCGCGAGACGAGCGACAGCGCGAGCGCCCGAAGGAAGGATGTATCGCCGTGAACTTTCCGCAGCGCTTCCAGCGCCAGGCACGTGTGCTTTTCGATCAACGACTCGAGCTCCTGCGGCGCGAGGGGAGAATCGCCGTCGATCCGGTCATCCTCGTACTGGAACGCGAAGCCGAGATGCCACCCGTATTCCTCCAACCATTCCACCGCCCTCTTCCGGCCTTTCCCGGCCAACGCCCCCATGGCCGCCGCCGTTTGGAGCAGATCCCCCGTCTTGTGTTCGTAGATGAACTCAAGCGTCTCGCGCGCCTTCCGCTGCGGCGCATCGGCGGCGAGCGCCTGATACTCGAGGTCGGCGACCTGCCCGACGACAACGCCGTAGGCGCCGGCGGCGAGCTTGGTAAGAATCCGGGCGGCATTCACGGACGACATCGCGGCCGCCTGAAAGGCCAGCGCCTGCAGGGCGTCGCCCGCGAGAATCGCGTTGGCCTCGCCGAACTTCGCCCACACGCTCGCCTTGCCGCGGCGCATCGTGTCATTGTCCATCGCCGGCAGATCGTCGTGGACGAGCGTGTAGGTGTGCAGCAGCTCGATCGCGCATGCGGCGGGAAGCGCCTCCTGGATCGAACCGCCCACGGCCTCGGCAGCGCCGAGACAGACGAGCGGCCGCAGCCGCTTGCCGCCTCCGGTCAGCGCCCACTTCAGAGCCTCTTCCAAATGGGGACTCCTCGGAGAATTCCCATACAGGAAGATCCGCAGAAAGTCCTCGAACTCCCTGCGGAAGCCCTTCGCCTTCTGCACGAACCGCTCAATCTCGCGGCGCACCTCCTGCTCGTGTGTCGCTTTTTCCGCCATATCCACTCCGCACTCCGCACTCAGCGCTCAGCACTCAGCACCCCGCACCCCGCACTAAGCACTAAGCACTAAGCACTAAGCACTAAGCACTAAAGCACTACTTCAACAGCGCGGCGACGGCCGTTCCGATCATCGGGGCGTCGTCGGGGCACACGGTGAGTGCGTAGGAGATATTGCGCTTGGCGAGCATCGCGTCGAGTTCCTTCTTGACGATTTCGGGGAAGGAGACGACGCGCGTCTTGTAGTACGTGGCGCCGTCGATGCACACGCACACGGGTGCCTCGGGATCCGTGCCGCCGCCGGTCTTCACGATGAAAGCGGCGAGGTGGATGGCCGTGAGAATCGCGGCGCGCTCGAAGACGGGCGTGGCAAGGCGACGGGCCATCGCGCGGTCGGCTTCGTCCGTGAACACCTTGTCGAGCGGATTCGGCTTGCCGTTGTCGTACTTCGCGCAGAAGTTGTCGAGGTCGTAGCTCTCGAGCGCGCCGAGCCCCTGCACGGCGGCCTTGGCGGCGTCGCTGAAGAAGCCGGCCTTGGCGGCGCCCTTGAACACTTCAAGGCCGATGCGGCCGAGATAGGCGCCGGAGATCATCTTCTCGAAGCGCTGCATGCCGCAGTCGGACGTCTTGCGGTCCATCGCCTCGTCGAACGCGCTCTGCGCGATCTTGTTGAAGCCGCCGGACTCGGTGTTGATCGCCATCGAGCCTTCCGGCGCGTTCTTGAGCTTGCCGATCGCGCTGTTGCGCTCGATGTAGGCCACGTTCGTGCCCGTGCCGAGGATGAAGCCGATGTACGCGCTGAAGCGCTGGCCCGGCTTTTCGGCGGCCTTGCCCGCGAGCAGCGTCGCCACCGTGTCGTTCACGAGGCAGATGCGCGAGGGCTTCGGATCCAGACGCTTGGCGAGCTCCGCGCCCACCCACTGGCCGACGATCTCGGGGGCCTGGATCTGCTTCGTCCACACGAGCAGCTTCGCGTCGCCCTCTGGCGACGACTCGGCCGGATACGAGAAGCAGAAGCCCACCGCCGGATCCTTCGCGAAGGGACGGCAGCGATTGATATGGCCCGCGAGCACGCCGTAGAATTCGTCCTGCGTGACGGGGCTCTTCGCGCCCGGCATCTCGCCCTTCTCC
>CAVGKN010000178.1:0-3175 GCA_963629855.1 Lachnospiraceae bacterium | reverse complement strand
AAAGATCGAAAGTCGTTGCGGAGCATTTTCGTGTATTCGACACGAGGCTCGGCGCAGTCGCCCCTGCTCGCCCCCCCCCGTCTTCCGCTTGCGCATCGCCCGGAATTCTGGTAGACTGTAGGCATTTGGAAAGGCAGAGTAGGCATGGCTTGTATGCAGTATACCATTCGCGGCATTCCGGAGGCGCTTGACTTCGGATTGCGCCAGTATGCCAAGGCGGAATCGAAGAGCCTCAACCAGGTTCTCATCGATATGCTAGCGACGGGGCTTGGCATCTTCAGGAAGACGCCGCGAAACGAGGATCTGCTCGCCCTGGCGCATACGTGGGTGGAGGATCCGGAAGCCGACAAGGCCCTTGCGGAGATGCGGACGATCGACGAGGATCTCTGGACATGACGATTCTCATCGACACGAACCGCTATTCCGATTTCGCAAAGGGCGAGGAAACCGCCGTCGAGCTCTTCACGACGGTCAAGCGCATCCTGGTGCCCTTTGTCGTCGTCGCGGAACTGCGGGCCGGCTTCCAGTGCGGGACGATTTCGCGGAAGAACGAAGCCACGCTCGTGCGTTTTCTCTCCAACGACCGCGTGTCCGTGCTCTATGCCGATGCGCAGACGACCCAGGCCTATGCTGAGATCTATGCGCTGCTGCGCCGGAAGGGCACGCCCATTCCGACAAACGATCTCTGGATCGCGGCATTGGCCGTTCAGCACGCGCTGCCGCTCTGCTCACGAGACGCCCACTTCGACCTGATCCCGCAGCTGGCCCGCGTGCTCTGATGGGCGTTCTGTGGGAGCGGCGCATAACTACCATTTCCCGCTACCAACTACCAACTGCCAACTTTTAACCTTTAACCTTTAACTTTTAACTTTTAACTTTAAAGCCGCGCTTGATGATGACGGCGAGGACGGCGACGTCGGCGGGGTTGACGCCGGGGATGCGGCTGGCCTGGGCCAGGGTTTCGGGGCGGTAACGCTTCAATTTCTCCCGGCTCTCGAAGCGCACGGACGTGCAGGCGTCGTAGTCCAGCCACTTGGGGATGACGATCGCCTCGTCGCGCTTGGCCCGCTCCGCCGCAATCTCCTCCTGCCGGATATATCCCGCATACCGCTTCCGAATCGCAAGCTGCGCCACAACCTCCTTCGGTAGGTCGGTCGCTCCGCGACCGCCGCCGTCCTCTTCCCCATCACCCCTCCTGCCCTTCCCGCCCTCGCCGCCCTTCTCCGCCGCCTCGATGAGCGCCCACTGGCGATGGGTTTCGTCGCGGATGTCGGCCGGGAGCGCGCCCACGCGGTCGGCGGCGGCGGCGAGGCGGTAGCGGGCGTTGTCCTGGCGCAGGATGAGGCGGCGTTCCGCGCGGCTCGTGAACATCCGATAGGGCTCGTCGGTGCCCTTGGTGACGAGATCGTCGATCAGCACGCCGATGTAGGCGTCCTGACGGCTCAGCACGAGGGGTTCTTCGCCCTTGACGGCGAAGGCGGCGTTGATGCCCGCCATGATGCCCTGCGCGGCGGCCTCCTCGTAGCCCGTGGTGCCGTTGACCTGTCCCGCGAAGTAGAGACCGGCGATGCGCTTGGCTTCGAGGGTGTGCTTGAGCTCGCGCGCGTCGATGCCGTCATACTCGATGGCATAGCCGTCGGCGAGCAGCACGGCGTCCTCGAGGCCCGGCACGGAGTGGACCATTTCCCGCTGCACGTCGCGGGGAAGGCTGTTGGAGAGTCCGTTGGGGTAGAAGAGCGTCTGGGCGCGGTCTTCGGGCTCGAGCATGACGTGGTGGCTGGGTACGCCCACGAAACGGACGATCTTGTCCTCGATCGACGGGCAGTACCGCACGCCGGTGCCGACGATGGCGCCGCCGTAGAGGGCGCTGTCGCCGAGGTGGGCGCGGATGATGTCGTGGGTGTGCGGGGTGGTGTGGGTAGCCCAGCACGGCAGACGCACCGTATTCGGCTCCCACGGCGCGAGCGCCTGTTTCCACGTGGAAACATCCCCGCGCTCGTTTTGTCCGCAGGACCTTTCGAGCTCCGCTGACCGCCGGCCGCTGGCCATCGGAATGTCCGAACACTCCCCGTGCTCGTTTTGTTCGCAAGGCGGCCCATCGAACTCAACTGGTTGCTGACTGTTGGCGGCTGGAACGATGGAAATCTCACATCGGTCCAAGAGAAGGCGAGTTTTCAGCGAAAAGAATCGCGGGAAAATCTCGCCGTCCTGACGCGTTGTCTTCGAGAAGTCGATGGAGTCGGCGCGGATGCGGGGAGGCGTGCCGGTTTTGAGGCGAATCAGGGCGAAACCGAGGCCGCGCAGGCTCTCGCTCAGTCCATCGACGGCGGGGCGTCCATCGCCGCCCGAGGGACGAGCCTCCTTGCCCACGAAGATGCGTCCGCGCAGGGTGGTTCCCGTGGTCAGGACGACTTTCCGCGCCGAGAGTGCGCCGTGGCCTTCCGTCTGCACGCCCGTGACGGCGGAATTGGAGACAACGAGTCCGACGACGGCGTCTTCGAGGATCGCGAGATTGGGCTGCGCGGCGAGGACGCGCTGCATGCGCAGGGTGTATTCGGCCTTGTCGCACTGGGCGCGCGTGGCCTGGACGGCGGGACCGCGGCTTGTGTTGAGGGTCTTCTCCTGGAGGGCGGTAAGGTCGGCGTTGAAGCCCATTTCGCCACCGAGGGCATCCAACTCGAAGACCAGATGGCTTTTGGCGAGACCGCCGACGGAGGGATTGCAGGGCATGCGGGCGATGGCGGAGGCGAGTCCGGTGACGAGGAGGGTGGGCACGCCCATGCGGGCGGCCACGAGGGCGGCTTCCGCGCCGGCGTGGCCGCCGCCCACCACGATGATGTCGTAATTCATGGCAGTTAGTATACCATAATTGGTCGGTTAAAAGTTAAAGGTTAAAAGTTAAAGATTAAAAGTTAAAGGTTAGCGGTTGGAGGGTTTAAAGGTTAAAGGTTGCGGTTAGCGGTTAGAGATTGGAGGTTGAAAGGTTGAAGAAGCTAGAGTCCAGAGAAAAAACACCTTTGGCGGGCGGGTTGTTTCCACGTGGAAACAGAGCGGTGGCGGGGCGCGGGCCTTGTTTCCACGTGGAAACGCGGCGGGGGGCGGCGCAGAGCCGTTTTGAGAACGCGGAACACGCGGAAACGCCTCCGGCGGCGCGGACGGAGGCATACGGACAGAC
>CAVGKN010000177.1:0-3186 GCA_963629855.1 Lachnospiraceae bacterium | reverse complement strand
GGCAGCCTGAAGCTTTTCCATGCGCATCTGCGCATACTCTTTGAGCGACTCGATCTTCACGTCGCTATGGCGCATTGTCACTTCGATCGACATTGGGGAACCTCCTGTATTTTTTGTTGTTTTTCGTTTTTGCGGAAAAAGTGTCTGTGTGTGCGCGGCGTCTCCTACATGCGGAAGTCGTCGCCGAGATAGACGCGGCGCGCGTTTTCGTCGTTGACGAGATGCTCGCTCGTGCCCTCGCAGAGCAGACGGCCGTCGTAGACGATGTAGGCGCGGTCCACCACGTTGAGCGTCTCGCGCACGTTGTGGTCGGTGATGATGATGCCGAGCCCCTGCTTCTTGAGCCCGCGCACGATCTCCTGGATATCGTGCACGGCGAGCGGGTCCACGCCCGCGAACGGTTCGTCGAGCATGAGGATCGCGGGCCGCCGCACGAGCGCGCGCGCGATCTCGAGCTTGCGCCGCTCGCCGCCGGAGAGCGTGTAGGCGGGCTGTTTGGCCACCTTCATGAGGTCAAGCGAGGCGAGCAGTTCCTCGCAGCGCGCCTTGCGGTCGGCGCGGCTCATCTTGAGCGTTTCGAGGATCGCCATCACGTTGTCCCACACGCTCAGCTTGCGGAAGATGCTCGCCTCCTGCGCGAGATAGCCGAGGCCGCGCCGCGCGCGCATGAACACGGGCAGATGCGTGAGATCCTGGCCGCGGAACTTCACCGTGCCGCGATTCGGCTTCACGAGACCCACGACCATGTAGAACGTCGTCGTCTTGCCGGCGCCGTTCGGCCCGAGCAGCCCCACGACCTCGCCGCAGCGCACCTGCAGCGACATGCCGTTCACGACCGTGCGGTCGCCGTAGATCTTCACGAGACCTTCCGCCACGAGATCCGGCGGCGCGTCGGAACCGGCGGACGCGACCGACGACGTCGGCGCGGCGGCCATCTGCGCCGCCTCGTTCTCATGGGCCATTTCGGCCATTGCCTTCAGCACGGGATCGTCCATGGGCGTCGCCTCACTCGTCCTTGTTCTTCTTTGCGCCCGGGTTGAACAGATCCTTCGGACTGTTCGAACCCTTCAGCCCCGGCAGCGTGATGACGGATTTCTCCACCGTCGCCAGCCCCGAGTCGATCCAGTAGGTGATGCGCAGGCCGCGCACCTCGCTCGCGTCGCCCGCCGAGCTGCCCGCGTCGCGCAGCCACGCCGGCGTCTCCTCGGTGCCGTAGAGCACAATGCGCGACGCCGCCTTCACGTAGACCGCCTTCGTGCACCAGGCGGACTTGTCGTCGTTGGTGATCGCCACGTTGCCCAGCGCCACCAGCCGCTTCATGTCGTTGGTGCCGTCGAGGAACACGAAGAGCCGCTCGGCGTGCATCTGGTACTGCTCGTCGTCCACGAACACGTTGCGGTCGAAGAGGATCACGCCTTCCTTGCGGTCGTAGTCGGTGCGGTCGGCCGTGATCACCGCCGCGCGGCCCGTGAGCTCCTTCTTGGCGGGCTTTGACGCCTTCCCGCGCTTCGCTGCGTCCGTCGACGTCTTGGGCGCCTCAGTGACCTTGGGCGTTGCGGGGGCTTCGAGCTTCTTCGGCTTCGGGCGCTCATCAGGATCGGGATTGGCGAGATAAGCGGCCTTCTTCTCGGCCTTGACGCGCGCGGCCTCGGCGGCCTCCACCTGCTCGCGCAGTTTCTTCGCGTCGGCTTCCGCCTTTGCGCGCGCCGCCGCTTCCGCAGCCGCCTTCTCCTTCGCCGCGCGTGCTTCCGCCTCGGCCTTCGCCTTGGCTGCCGCTTCCGCAGCCGCCTTGGCCTTCGCCGCCTTGGCTTCCGCCTCCGCCTTTGCGCGCGCCTCAGCTGCGGCCTTCGCTTTCGCTTCTGCTTCCGCCTTCTCCTGCGCCGCCTTGGCATCGGCTTCCGCCTTGGCCTTCGCGGCCGCCTCGGCCGCTGTCTTCTCCTTCGCCGCGCGCGCCTCGGCTTCCGCCTTGGCCTTCGCGGCCGCTTCGGCCTTAGCCTTGGCTTCGGCCGCGGCCTTCGCCTTGGCTTCCGCATCGGCTTTGGCCTTCGCGGCGGCTTTTTCCTGTGCCGTCGGCTTGCGCAGCATCACGTCGTCCGGGTTCATGAGCTCGGACAGGTCGGTCGCCGCGACAGACGTCAAAGCCGTCAACAGGACGGCGCAGAACATGGTCATGCAACTCTTCACTTCAAAATGCTCCTTCGGTCAAATCCCTTTAGGCCGGTACGAATTTCCGACTGCGAAAAAATCTTGATGAACTCGCGCTCCAGCGAGAAGTAGATGCCGCGCCCCTTCACCGAGGAGTCGCCATAGACCATCTTCGCGGCGCCTTCCACCCAGCCGCTCTTCGTCTTGCGATCCACCACGCAGCTTTCCGCGTCGAGCGACGCGAAGAGCGAGCCGTCTTCCTTGAACTGCTCCACGCGGATCTTCTCGCCCCAGATGAAGCCCGTGTCGGGAAAGAGATGCGCGCGCCGGGCCGTGACACGGCTCTTCACCTGGCCGTTCGCGAACGTCTCCAGAGGAATGAGCACGTTCTCGGCCGGCGCCTCGAGCTTCTTCACGCAGTCCGCATACGCGGCGCGCAGGCGCAGCACGTCCGAATCGTCCCCGCGCTCCTCCAGCCACTTCGCGCTGGAGAACGCCGCGGAGGCGACCAGCGCCCCGAAAGCCGTTATAAAGAAGATCAATGTCCTCACGATGTCCTCTTTTAGGTTAAACATTAAAAGTTAAAAGTTAAACATTAAATCAAACCTCTTCTTAGCTCTAACCTCTAACCTCTAACCTCTAACCTTTAACCTTTAACTTTTAATTTTTAACTTTTAATTTTTAATTTTTAATTTGCTTGACGACGTCATGCAGGGCGAGCAGCGTCTGCCACAGCGCCTTGACGTCGCGGAACGGAATGGCATTGGCGGCGTCGGAGAGCGCCTTCTTCGGGTTGACGTGCGTTTCCATGAACACGCCGTCCACGCCCGTCGCCACGGCGGCGCGCGCGAGCACCGGCGCGAAGCGGCCGTCGCCGCCCGAGCCCGTGCCGAGGCCACCCGGCCGCTGCACGGAGTGCGTCGCGTCGAAGACCACGGGATAGCCCGTCTCGCGCATGATCACGAGCGAGCGCATGTCCGCCACGAGATTGCGATAGCCGAAGCTCGCGCCGCGCTCGCACAGCACGATGCGGTGGTTGCC
>CAVGKN010000176.1:0-3192 GCA_963629855.1 Lachnospiraceae bacterium | reverse complement strand
GCGTACCCCTCACGCGGGTTACTCAAGTTCGCGCGCGAACTTGAGTAACCCATTGCCCGGCGAGGCGAAGAGAACTTGCGAAATCGCCGCGGAATCGGTATACTCTTCATTTGATTTTTCCAAACCGTTTCAGTCAGAGAAAAAACAGTCAAATCAAGGCATCAAGATGATTCGTTTGTTTGCGTGTGCGTGCGCCGCGGTTGCGGTGAGTTCACTGGGTTTTGCGGCCGGCGTGGTCCATGTCACGAAGGCCGGCGCCGAGCGCGTGGTCGTGTCGGTGGAGACGGCCGGAGGGTCGCCCGCGGCGAAGGCGTTTAACACGTCGCTGCGGCGCAACCTCGGCATGAGCGGCGCGTTCCAGCTCGGGCCCAATGGCCAGATCAAGGTCACGGGCACGCCCGGCGCGGGCGTGACGGCCACGGGCGCGGGCAAGCAGATCAGGAGCGCCGCCACGTTCTCCGACGAGAAGGCCGCGCGCATGGCCGCGCGCGAGTTCGCCGACGCGATCGTGCAGGCCCACACCGGCCGCAAGGGCTTCGCCTGCGACCGCATCGCCTTCATCGACCGCAAGGGCAAGGACAACGCCGAACTCTACACGTGCTATCCCGACGGCTACGACATCCGCCAGCTCACGCGCGACCACCGCGCCGCCGTGGGGCCGCGCTGGACGCCCAACAAGCGCGAGATCTACTACACCGGCTTCCTGCAGCAGTCGCCGCTCGTCTACCGCATCAATCCGGAGAGCGGCAAGCGGTCGCTGCTTGCGCAGTTCAAGGGCCTCGCCACCGGCGCGGCCGTGGCGCCCGACGGCAGCCGCTACGCGATCATCCTCTCGCACCAGGGCAATCCCGAGCTCTACGTGGTCTCGCCCGGCGCCAACCGCATCGACCGCATGACGCGCACGCCCGCCGCCTCCGAGGCCTCGCCGTGCTGGGACGCCAAGGGCGGCAAGATCGTCTACGTCACCGACCTCACGCGCCAGCCGCAGATCTATTTGCTCGACGTCGCCTCGCGCAAGTCCACGCGCCTCACGAGCGTGGGCAGCCAGAACACGCACCCCGACTGGGGCCCGGACGGCCGCATCGTCTACGCCTCCAAGCGCGGCGGGCAGAACGTGCTCGTGGTGATGGATCCGCTCAAGGGCGAGTCCACGGCGCGCGTGGTCACGAAGCCCGGCAGCTGGGAGCATCCGAGCTGGTCGGCGGACGGCCGCCACGTGGTGGCCCAGCGCGACGGCGCGATCTTCATCGTCGACACGGATCCCGAGGGCGACCCGCCCGTGCAGATCTTCCGCAACGCGGGCCACTGGATGAACCCGGCCTGGAGCCGCTAGGCCGAAGTCCCGAATCGTTTCAACTGGAGAAGCAGCATCATGAACCGTCGTGAGTTTCTGGGTTTGACCGCGGGCGCCGTGGGCGCCGCGACCGTGGGGAGCGGATGCTCCCTGTTTTCGGGCGAGCCGCCGAGGATCCTGTTCGGCGCCTGCCGCGGACTGGGGGACGTGCCGCTGATGAAGGAGCTCGGCTACGACTTCTTCGAAAACGGCGTGGGGAGCATGCTCGTGCCCGACAAGTCCGACGACGAGTGGGCGCGTCAGCGCGATGCGATTCTCGCCGCGCCGCTGCCGCTGCGTTCGTGCAACGGCTTCCTGCCGGGGCGCTTTCGTCTCACGGGTCCGAAGGCGTCGTTCGCCGAGCCGCTCGCGTACGCGGAGAAGGCGTGCCGGCGCGCGGACGAAGTGGGCATGAAGACGATCGTGTTCGGTTCCGGCGGTGCGCGCAACGCGCCGGAGGGCTATCCGAAGGAGAAGGCCGTGGCGCAGTTCACCGAATTCTGCCGCCGACTCGCGCTGCGCATCGCAGGCTGCCACGTCACGGTGGTACTCGAACCGCTGCAGCCCAAGGAGGCGAACTTCCTGAACTTCGTGCGCGAAGGCGTGAGGATCTGCCGTGCCGTGGGTTCGCCGCGCATCTGCGTGCTGGCCGACATCTTCCACATGGAGCAGGGCGGCGAAGGCGCGGCCTCGATCGTCGCGGCGGGCAAGCGGCTCAAGCACTGCCACATCGCCGAGAAGGGCACGCGCACCGCGCCCGGTCTCAAGACCGACGGCTCCGAGTTCGCGCCCTACTTCGAGGCGCTCAAATCGATCGGCTACGCCGGCGGCGTGTCGTGCGAGTGCGGCTGGGGCGACAAGAAGGACTTCGCGAAGAATCTCGCCAACGCCCTTGCCACGATGAAGCGGCTGGCCGGCCAGGCCTGACGGGCCATGGAGCCGCCGCTGTTCAAGCTCAAGAGCGCCTTCACGCCCACGGGCGACCAGCCCGAGGCCGTGGAGGCTCTCTACAACGGCCTTTCGCGCGGCGAGAGGCGGCTCATTCTGCGCGGCGTGACCGGCAGCGGCAAGACGTTCACGCTCGCCAACCTCATCGCGCGCTGGAACCGGCCCACGCTCGTGCTCTCGCACAACAAGACGCTCGCCGCGCAGCTCTTCGCCGAGCTCAAGGGCTTCTTCCCCGAAAACGCCGTCGAGTACTTCATCAGCTACTACGACTACTACCAGCCCGAGGCGTACATCCCGCAGACGGACACGTACATCGAGAAGGACGCCTCGATCAACGAGGAGATCGAGCGCTACCGCCTCGCCGCCACGAACGCGCTCATCGCGCGGCGCGACGTGATCGTGGTCGCGAGCGTGAGCTGCATCTACGGCCTCGGCGAATCGACCGAATACCGCGATCTCGCGGTCAAGTTCGCGGTGGGCGACGCCTGCGGCCGCGGCGACCTCGTGGCGCGCCTCGTGGCCGCGCAGTACGCGCGCAACGACTTCGACTTCGCGCCCGGCACGTTCCGCGTGCGCGGCGACGTGCTGGATGTCTTCCCCGCCTACGAGACGAAGGCAATCCGTGTCGAGTTCTTCGGCGACGACGTCGAGGCGATCCGCGAACTCGATCCCGTGTCGGGAAAATGCGGCGTGGCGATGCCCGCGGCCGTGATCACGCCCGCCAAGCAGTTCGTGATGCCGCGCGAGAAGATGGAGGCCGCCTACGCGCGCATCGAGGCCGAGCTCGCCGAGCGCCTGCGCGACTTCGAAGGCGCGAAGAAGTACCTGGAGGCGCAGCGCCTGAAGGAGCGCACGGAATACGACCTCGAGATGATGCGCGAGCTCGGCTACTGCAACGGCATCGAGAACTA
>CAVGKN010000175.1:0-3198 GCA_963629855.1 Lachnospiraceae bacterium | reverse complement strand
CTAATCCATCTTCACGCCGATGAGGGCCAGGATGCGGTCGAGGTCGTCGTTGTCGATAAAGTCGATTTCGAGCAGACCCTTCACGTGCTTGCCGTTCGCGTGCGTCATGCCGCTCGTGAGGCGCACGGCGCAGCCGAGGTGCTTGTGAAGCTCCTCCACGAGCTGGCGGCAGTAGGATTCGGGAATGTCGGGCGTGCCGGGGCGACGCTCCACGGGCTTCATGTGCAAACGCACGACGCGCCGTTCGAGTTCGCGCACCGTAATGCCCGGCACCGTGCGACCCGTGCGCGAATCGACGAACGCCACGCAGGCGTCGGCGAGCTCGCGCACTTCCGTCGGGTTGCCGTACTTCGAGAGCACACCCTGCAGCACCTTCGCGTGGCCGAGCGAAACCGCGCCGCGGCGCACATAGTCGCGCACCTCCACGGGCAGCTCCAGCAGTCCCACGAGATTCGCCACGGACGACCGGTTCTTCTTGCCCACGCGGCGCGCCACCTCGTCGTAGGTGAGGTTGAAGCGCGTCTTGAGCGTCTGGTAGCCCTCGGCCTCCTCGATGGGATTGAGATTGTCGCGCTGCAGGTTCTCGGTGATCGCCATCACGGCGGCCACGTCGTCCGGCACGTCCTTGAGCACCACGGGCACGAGCTTGAGCCCGGCCTCGATGGACGCGCGCTGGCGACGTTCGCCGCAGATGAGCTCGAGCTTGCCATCCGCGCGGCGGCGGCACGTGAGCGGCTGGATCACGCCGTTCTCGCGGATGGACTCCACGAGGTCGTCGAGCTCGTCGCGGCGGAACTCCGTGCGCGGCTGGAACGGGCAGCGCACGATGTCCTGCGGCGGCACCTGTAGCACCTTCTCCGTCTCGGGGATCTCCGCAGGCGGCGGCGCGGGCGGCGCAATGGGCGCAGGCGCGGCGGCGGGCTTCGCCTCCGGCGCGGGCTTCACCGCGGGCGTGATGAGCGTGTTGAGTCCGCCGCCGAGGCCGCGGCCGACATGGCCGAGCCCCCCGTGCTTCTGCTGGGCGCGGATCGCCGCGCGCGTGGGCGGCTTCGGCCCGGCGGCCTTCTTGAGCAGCGGGCTGGCGGGCTTGACGATTTTCTTGCTGGCGGCGTTCATGGATACATCCCCGGAAGATTGAGCCCGGTGTTCTCGGGGAACCCGAACATCACGTTCATGTTCTGCAAGGCCTGACCGGCCTGGCCCTTCATCAAGTTGTCGATGATCGAGACGATGCGCAGCTTGCGCACGCGCGGATCCACCGACACGACAATGTCGCAGCGGTTCGTGCCGCGCACGCTCATCGTGCCCGTGGCGGCGGTGGACGGCAGCACGCGCACGACCGCGCTGTCCCGGTAGAACGCGCGGTAGATTTCGAGCACGTCCGCCTCCGTGACGTCGCGCGTGAGGTCGCCGTAGAGCGTGGAGAGGATGCCGCGCGAAATCGGCAGCACCTGCGCGGTGAAGATGAGGCGCGCCTCCTCGCCGGCCTGCAGCGACAGTTCGCGCTCGACCTCGCACACGTGCTGGTGTCCGCTCAGACGGTAGGCGTTGATCTGCTCGAGGCGCTCGGGGAAGTGGAACTGCGGCTTGGCCTTCTTGCCCGCGCCAGAAACGCCGCTCTTGCAGTCGCACACGAGCGAGTGCGGCGCCACGAGATGCGCCTTCATCGCCGGCGCGAGGCCGAGGATGCAGCTCGTCGCGAAGCAGCCGGGATTGCCCACAAGACGCGCCTGCGCGATTTCCGCGCGGTGCAGCTCGGGCAGACCGTAGACGTTCGTGCCGAGCAAATCGGGCGACAGGTGGTTGGGATCCTTGCCGAGGCGCGTGGCGTAGTCCTGGTAGGCCGCGAGCGTGGTGAAGCGAAAGTCGCCGGAGTAGTCGATCACGCGGGCGCCGCGGGCGAGCTCGGCCCGCGCGTCCGCCATGCCCACGCGGTCGGGCGTGGAGAAGAAGACCACGTCGAAATTGCCCTGCGCGACGGGATCGTCCGCCGCGAGAATGGGCATATCGCAGTAGCCGGCGAGATGCGGGTAGACGTCCGAGATGCGCTTGCCCGCGTCTTCGCGCGCGACAAGCGCACCGATCTCCGCATACGGATGACGCAGCAGAAGATCAATGATGCCAAGCCCACCATACCCAGTGGCGCCGACGACTTTCGCTCTGATTTTCGTGTTCATGAATTCGAAGAGTCGACCCCAACCGCTACGCAAGCTCCGCCTTGAGCGCCTCGTCGCCGCGCCAGGCGTAGTACGCGCGCAGCTTGAGCTTCGCGGCGGCCGCGGTGTCGCAGAACACCCAGGCGTCTTCGTGCATCTGCAGAGCGCTCGCCGTGCAGAACTGCGACACGCCGCCCTCGACCATGCCCTTCACGGCATTGGCCTTGTTCGCGCCAAACGCGAGCAACACGATGCGCCGCGCCTCGAGGATCGTGCCCACGCCCATCGAAAGCGCGTGCTTCGGCACGTCGGCGGCCTTCGCGAAGAAGCGCGCGTTGTCCTTCACCGTCTGCGGCGTGAGCGACACGAGGCGCGTGCGGCTCGCGAGCGAACTGCCGGGCTCGTTGAACGCGATGTGGCCGTCGGACCCGATGCCGAGCACCTGCAGGTCGATGCCGCCCGCCTTCTTGATCGCCGCCTCGTAGGCCGCGACCTCCTTGCGCCAGTCCTTCGCGAGGCCGTTCAGCACGTGCGTGTTCTTCTTCACGATGTCGATCGAGTCGAAGAGGTTCGTGTCCATGAAGTAGCGGTAGCTCTGGTCGTGCGTGGGCGCGAGGCCCCAGTACTCGTCGAGGTTCCACGTGCGCACGGTCTTGAAGGACAGCTTCTTCGCCTTGACGTCGGCGATGAGGCACTTGTACATTTCGACCGGCGTCGAGCCCGTCGCGAGGCCGAGCACGGCCTTCGGATTGTTCTTGACGCACGCCGCCATGAGATCGGCCGCCTTGCGACTTGCTTCCTGAGCAGTCTTGCAAATGACAATGTTCATTGCTTTTTTCTCCTTTAACCTCGTTTCGACGCCATGATTGCCCGCCCATCAGGACAGTCCCATGATGTCACGGCGTGAAAGTATACCAAAACCGACGGCTTGCCGTCAAAACGAAAATGTCCAGCCTTGTAATGGGTTACTCAAGTTCGCGCGCGAACTTGAGTAACCCGCGTTAGGGGTACGCTTCGCTGGGGGTGAGGGCTTTAGGGTTTC
>CAVGKN010000174.1:0-3212 GCA_963629855.1 Lachnospiraceae bacterium | reverse complement strand
GTATGTATACTATCTGCTCGTTTTACGGCGTACCAGGTTTAGACATGGCAAGACGGACGAAAGAACAGGCAGAACAGACGCGCACGCGGATTCTCGCGGGCGCGCTGGCGATGTTCGCGAAGAAGGGCTACGAGCAGACGACCTTTACGGACATCGCCTCGCGGCTCAAGCTCACGAAGGGCGCGATCTACTGGCACTTCGAGAGCAAGCAGGCACTGCTGCTGGCGTTGATCGACGACTTGGTGGCGCGGTTTGGGCGGCTGTTCGCGGCGTCGGTGCCGGCGGGCGAGACGTCGTATCCCGTGGTGGCGGAGATGATGACGCAGCACACCACGCAGATGCTCGGCAGCGCGAAGGCGCGCGCGTACTTCCAGCTGCTGCATCGCCAGATCCGCTGGGCGGATACGTCGATGGCGGCGATCCGGCGCGACCTGATCACGAACCGGCGCTTCGGACCGTGGGAGGCGTTCCGCGCGGCGGTGGAGAACGACGTGCGCGCGGGGCGCGCGCGGCCGGGCGTGAACGCGGAGCAGATTGCGAGCGTGAGCATGGCCCTGCTCGACGGCCTCGTGGGCGCGCGCATTGCCGAGTTCCTCATGGGCGACTTCGAGGAGACGCTGCGGCTCGGCTTCGACGCCGTGTGGCAGTTCGTGAGGTGCTAGTCAAGTTAAAAGTTAAAGATTAAAGGTTAAAGATTAAAGATTAGATTAAAGATTATTAAAGATTACAGATTAAGAATTAGGAATTAGGAATCAATCATTAACCTTCAACTTCAACTTCTATCTTCAACTTCTACCTTCAACCTTCAACCTTTAACCTTTAACTTTTAATTTTTAACTTTTAATTTAAAACTTCCAAGAGAGGAGAATCCAAAATGGACGAAACCAAGACGAAGCAAGAAGAGAAGAAATCATCCGTCGGCGCGATGATCGGGTCGGCGATCGGCACGCTCGTGCTGGGGGCCGCGTGCGCGGTCGGCGGTTGGATTGCGTGCGACATGTGGCCGAAGGCCGAGGTGCGCAAGGCGGCGGCGCATGCGGCGACGCCGAGCGTGGCGGTGCGCGCGGTCGAGGAGCGGGCGTACAACTTGCCGGAGCGCTTCGTGGCGCACGCGGAGTCCGAGCAGGAGGTTGACCTGCTGCCGCAGATCGACGGCTACGTGAAGGAGCTCAAGTTCAAGGAAGGCGACATCGTCAAGGCGGGCGACGTGCTCTACGTGATCGACGACGAGCGCTATCTCGCCGTGGTGAACCAGCGCAAGGCCGACCTCGAGGCGGCCGAGGCCGAGGCGCGGCGCGCGGAGCGTTACTTCCAGCGCATGTGCAAGGCCGACGCGCGCGGCATCACGCAGCTCGAGCGCGACAACGCCGAGGCCGGCGCCGAGAAGGCGCGCGCCGCGGTGCTGCAGGCGAAGGCGAACCTCGTGGTGGCGGAATACGACCTGAAGAAGACGAAGGTCATCGCGCCGATCACGGGCCAGATCGGCAAGTCCTCCGCCTACGTGGGCGACTACGTGGCGCCGTCGAAGGGTGCGCTCGCGCACATCGTGCAGATCGACCCCATCCGCGTCACCTTCCCGCTCACGGACCGCGCCTACGTGGCGTGGCGTCAGGCGCAGGCGGCCGGCAAGCCGCTCGACCTGCGTCAGCGCGTGGTGCTGCCGGACGGCACGGTCTACAACCGCGAGGGCACGTGGGCCTACGACGACAACACGATGAGCAAGGACACGGCCACGATCATCATGCGCCTCTCCTTCCCCAACCCCGACCGTCTGCTCGTGCCGAACACCTACGTCACGCTGCTCACGGACTACCGCACGCCGCCGAAGCGCATGTGCGTGCCGCAGCAGGCCGTCTTCGAGCTCACGAGCGGCAATCAGGCCGTGTGGGTGCTCAAGGCCGACGGCACGGTGGAACAGCGCGCCATCGACACGAAGGAGACTTTCGAGGGCTGGACGCCCGTCACCAAGGGCCTCAAGCCCGGCGAGAAGGTCGTGGTCTCCGGCATCTCCAAGCTGCGCGTGGGCATGAAGGTGGAAGTCGCCGAGGCCACGAACAATGACGACCTCGACCCGAAGTACCAGCCCACGGTCAAGGACTGACCTCCGCATCCCGGTCTCCCGAAAGGAGTGACGCATTATGAAGCTTTCGATTCGAAAGAGCATTGACGAGATCAAGACGTTCTCGCGGGTGTTCATCGAGCGCCCGCGGTTCGCGATGGTCATCTCGATCGTGCTCACGATCGCCGGCGTGCTGGCGATCACGCGTCTGCCGATCTCGCAGTATCCGCGCCTCACGCCGCCGTCCATCGCGGTGACGTACAACTATCCGGGCGCGAACGCGAAGGAGGTGCTCAACACGGTCGCGCAGCCGATCGAGGACGAAGTCAACGGCGTGGACGACATGCTGTACATGGTCGGCTCGTGCTCGGACGACGGCAACTACCAGCTGACGATTTCGTTCGACGTGGAGTCCGACCGCGACATGGACCTCGTGAAGGTGCAGAACCGCGTGTCGCAGGCCGAGGCCAAGCTGCCGCAGGACGTGAAGCAGCTCGGCGGCCGTATCCGCGCGCAGGCGGAAGACCAGCTCGGGTTCATGGCGTTCAAGTCGAAGAAGGGCACGATGACGCGCCTGGAGATCTCCGACTACGTGTACGCGAACATCCAGCCGGTGCTGCTGCGCATTCCGGGCGTGGGCGAGGCGACGGTGTACGGCCCGAAGCTCGCGATGCGCGTGTGGCTCGACGCGGCGCGCATGGCGGCGCTGGGCATCAACACGGAAGAGGTGATCGACGCCGTCTCGAAGCAGAACATCCAGGCGTCGGTTGGCTCGATCGGCGCGAGCCCGCTGCCGAAGAACGGCGCGCACGTCTACACGATGACGGCGAAGGGCCGTCTGCTGCGGCCGGGCGAGTTCGACGAGATCGTGGTGCGCCGCGACGACCAGGGCGGTCTCGTGCGCCTCAAGGACGTGGCGCATACGGAGATCGGCGAGCAGAGCTACATGTTCTCCAGCCAGTTCAACGGCGAGAACGCGATCTCGGTGGGCATGGCGCAGAAGCCGGGCGCCAACGCGATCGCCACGATGAACGAGATCTACAAGACGATGGAGGAGCTCTCGAAGTCCTTCCCGGACGATCTTGACTACACGATGCCGTACGAAGCGACGGACTACGTGCGCGCGTGCATACGCGAAATCATCGAGACGCTC
>CAVGKN010000173.1:0-3259 GCA_963629855.1 Lachnospiraceae bacterium | reverse complement strand
TCGCGGTCGAGCACGACCTTGACGACGGTCTTCGCGCGCAGGTCGCGTTCCGTGCGGATGGGCGTGACGGCGGTGGCCATGTCCCAGCGGCTGCAGGGTTCGCGCAGGCGCGCCACGAGGGCGTCGATGAGCGCGGGCGCAATGAGCGGCTCGTCGCCCTGGATGTTCACGAGGATGTCGTCGTCGGCGAAGTCGCCCGCCGCGCAGGCGATGCGGTCCGTGCCGCTGGGCAGGTCGCTCGGCGTCATTACGGCCTTTCCGCCGTGCGCCGCCACGGTGGCGGCGATGCGCTCGTCGTCGGTGGCCACCAGCACCTCGTCGAGCGACGTGGCCTTGCGCGCGGCCTCCACGACCCACGTGACGAGCGGTTTTCCGCAAATGAGCGCGAGCGGCTTTCCGGGGAAGCGGCTCGATCCGTAGCGGGACGGAATGATGCCATACGTTTTCATGATGTCTCTCGATTCTTACTCAATAGGTTCAGCGTTCGACCGTCACGCCGGGCGGCGCATCGACCGTGGTGGCGATCGTGCCGTCCGCGCGCTTCTCGTGGCGCACGTGCACGGGGCCGAGCGACGTGGGCAGGTCGCCCTCCGCCCAGGCGAGGTCGCCGAGGAACGGCTTCATGCGCACCGTGCGGCCGCCGGGCGAGGTGATTTCGAGCCCGAGCACGCGGTTGATGAGCCAGGCCGCCGGGCCCGCGCTCCAGCCGTGGCAGAGCGAGTGGCGGTAGCCCACGTAGCAGAATTCGCCGTAGTCGCCGTGGATGTCCTTCTTGCCCGCGACCGGCATCTCATCGAGGCGCGTGGCGTTGTTCGTCCAGGCGATGTTGAAATCCTCCCAGAAGCTCGTGGCGCCCATGTCGAGCATGGCGCCCCAGTAGTCGCGCACGGTGTCGAGCGCGCGCTGCCGCTCGCCCGCCGCCGCCATGGCCTCGAGCATGTAGTAGCCGTAGAAGGTGGAGACGCCGGCGTGGCCGTCCTTGCCGAGCACGGCGTCGTACATCTCGCGCGCGGGGCGCAGGCCGCCGAGCGCAAGCAGCGCGGCGGCGGACTTCGCGCCGTGCGGATCCGGCTTCTCCACGCGCACCTTCGCCGCGGCCGCGCGGCACTGCGCCGCCACGGCCGTCTCGCCCGCCACGTCCATCAGCGTGGCCGCGTCGTCGAGCGTGGTCGCCAGCAGACCGCGCGTGCCCGCCGCCACGGCGGGGCCGTTGTGCTGCGTGGGCCAGTCGAGGAAGCCGTTCACGCGGAACGCGGCCTTTTCGCCGAAGGCGTTGTCGAGCACGTGCGCGATCGTCTTCTTCAGGTAGTCCTTCCGCGCCGTCACGAAGTTCGCGTCGCCCGTGAAGAAGTACCAGTCGTGCACGTTGCGCAGGAACCAGAGCGTGTAGTTTGGCATGCCGTTCATCCAGGCCGTGTCGGGCGGCGTGGTCGCGGCCGCATAGTCGAGCGTCTCGGGCAGCACGTCCGCCGCGCCGAACACCGCGAGAATCGCCCGCGTCTCCGGGTGCGTGTCGCCCATCCACACGAGGCGGTCGCGCTTGATGCCGTCCCAGAGGTAGTCCTGACAGCAGAGGTGCACCGTGCGCGCCGCCGTCTCCCACACGCGATTAAGGCGCGCGTCGGACGACTTGAACGCGCCGACGGCCTTCATCGGGCGCATGAGCGAGATCGCGCGCACGTAGTCGAGCGAGATCTTCCCCGGGCTCACGAGGTCGATGCGCGCGAAGCGGAAGCCGGAGTTGCCAATCTCGAGCGCGCCGAGATGCGGCAGTTCATAGACGGCGTCGCGCATGGCGTGGTCGTTCGTGGCGCCGCCCTTGGCGCCCACGTCGCTCATCGCCTCGCCGACGGACTCGCCCAGGCGCACGCGCACGCGCGCGCCCTTCGTCGCGTCGCCGTGGCCGATCTGGAGGCCGCCGTGCAGTTCACGCCCGAAGTCAAGCAGCACGCCCGCGCCCGCGTTTTCGAGCCGGCAGCCCGTGCCGCGCAGCCACGCCTTCTCCGGCACCTGGCCGTGCTTGGCGCCGAGCAGGTTCTCCGCGTGGGCGACGCGCGAGGTCGCGCTCGACGGACTGGTCCACACAATGCGCGTGGGCGTGATGAGGGTGCGCACGCGTGGATCGACCGTCTCGACCGGAGCGGCCGCCCGGGAAAGCAGCACGGCGCCGACCAGCAGACCGCAGCACGTAAGTTTCAGCGGGGCGTTCATGTGGCGAGTTCCTTTCGTTGATAGACGGCAAGCCGGGTCTGCCCGTAGACGCGGTCGCGGAGAAGCGACCACTGCGACGCGGCGTCGGGCGTCTGGCGCACGCGCATTTCCGCGATGAAGAGGCCGCTCGGACGCACGACGTCGCGCGCGGCGAGCGTGTCGAGCATCTGCGCGTAGCCCTGTTCCGCGCCGAGCGCGTAGGGGGGGTCGGCGAAAGCGATGTCGAAGCGCGGCGCCTGCTGGGCGGCGAGCCAGGCAAAGGCGTCCGCGCGCACAACCGTGCAGCGCGCCTCGGCGCCGCACGTGGCGCAGTTTGCCTTCAGGCACGCGAGGTGGCGCGGCGCGCACTCCACGAACGTGGCGCGCGCGGCGCCGCGCGAGAGGGCCTCCAGCCCCACCGCGCCCGAGCCCGCGAAGAGGTCGAGGAACGTGGCGCCCTCGAGTGCGCCCTGCAGCATCGAAAACAGCGCCTCGCGCACGCGATCCTGCGTGGGGCGCACCGCATCGCCCGCAGGCACGCGCAGCGCGCGCCCGCGCCATTCACCGCCGGCCAGCTTCATCCGCGTCAGAGTTCTTCGATCCAGATGTTGCGGAACTGCGCCGCGCCGCCTTCGGACTGCAGCGCGATCGCGCCCTTCGCCTCGGAAATGCCCGTGAGGCGGTTGAGCTCCACGCCATTGACGCGGTTGACGAGCGTGTCGCCCTTCACCTCGATGTCGAGCGTATTCCACTCGCCGAACGGCTTCTCCACGCACGCGCCCTTGCGCGGCGCGGTCGTAATGCCCGAAAGCGGCTTGGCGGGATTGTACGGCGAACGCGGCTTGTAGCCCGCGAAGCGCATGCCCGCGAGACCGAGCACGTCGCCCGCCGAGCCCTTGCACAGCTGGTTCTCGAGGCACGTGGGGATGAACGTGCCGCGCTCCGCGGCGAGGCGCACGAAAATGCCCGAATTCGGCTTCGCCGTCGGCCGCCACCAGCGATATTCCACGTGCAGGCGGTAGTTCGCGTAGTCGCCGCGCTTCGTGCGCAGATAGCCGAACGGCGTGCC
>CAVGKN010000172.1:0-3259 GCA_963629855.1 Lachnospiraceae bacterium | reverse complement strand
GCTCGACGCGCGCAAGGTCTCGCGCCGCCCAGACGCCCATCGGCAGACACGTCACGTCGCCCTTCTTGACGAGCCGCATGAAGCGCCACGCCATGGCGAAATAGCGAGGGTGAAGCACGCGCAAGATTCCAAATGGAGGCTTGAACCAGCGCTCCGCCGCGTAGATCGTCTTCAGGCCCGCCTTTGCACGGCGCTCGAAGAGCGCGACGGCGCGCTCGCCGCTCACGAGAATCTCGGCGGAACCGAGCCACGCCTTTCCCTCCGCGCTCTCGTCGGAGACGCACCAGTGCGGCAGTTCGAGGTCGTTCGCCGTCGGCTTGGCGCTTGCGAACCGAGGCGTCCCTGCGATGATGTAGACGTAGCGGAAGTTCTCCTCGCCAACGCGCGCAATGATTTCCTCGGCCAGCGGGAACTGGTGCGGCGACGGACAGATCGTATAGAACGCGACTCTCATGGCAAGGGACGATAGAACGGATGGGGCGGCATTCTCGGTGCGGTGTCCTGTCGCTGGCGGGCCGCGTCCATCATGATGCCGACGAACACGAGGAGCCAGAGAAAACCGCCAAGTCCCGACATCGAGAACATCGTGAACTCGCCCATGTTCGAGGTCAGCAGGGCGCAGAGCATCGTCAGGCCCGTGTAGGCGCCGCGATTCAGGAGAGTCAGACCGAGCGCAATGTAGAAGCCCACGAGAAGCACGAAACCGCACACTCCGCCCTCCTCCAGGACGGCCGTGATCCAGACGCCTTTTTCGACGGGGGCGCTCAGCAGATTCATCCATGTTCGCACCTTTCGGTGCTGCAGGGCCTCGCTGACCTGGAAGCCATTCCCGAAGAGGGGGCTTTTCTTGAAGGTCTCCAGCTGCCGGTCGATCAGACCCTGGCGGGTCGCCATCGCGCCTTCGGAGGAAAACTCGCCTGAACGGTCGTATTTCATGGCAAATTTGATCACCGATTCCCGCAGCCCCGGAAGGGCGATGACGGCAATGAACATCAGGACGCCGATTCCGAAGAGAGCGGCCTTGACCTTGCCACGCCAGCGCATGCCAATGCCTCTCATCTTCATCACGCAGAAACTTGCAACGAGAATGCCCATGAGGAGCGTGAGCATGCCGGCGCGGCTGGACGACAGGTAGAGCAGATAGGGGGCGACGATGAGCACGGCCAAATAGAGCGCATTCATCTTTCGGATGTTCACCACGAGATCGACGAACACGAATGTGAAGATGAACGCCATCGTGGGACCCAGCGCCTGCGACTGGTTCGTCATGCCCTTGAAGAGGCTGACGACCTCACGACCGGATCGAATCGCCTGTTCATATTCTTCCGCCGACAGCTGACTGATTGCCGGGAAGGGGATGAGGGCAAGCGAACCGAAGACCAGAACCGACACGATGGCGAGAATCACCCCTCGAATCTGACGGACATTGAGCGAATGGCTCTTTGCGACCAGTCCCGTCAGGCAGTAATAGGCGAGATAGACGACCGAGAAGAGGAAGATCTTCAGGTACGAGATCAGCGGATTCCAGCCCATGCAGGCGACGAGCGCCATGTAGACGATGTAGGGCATCATGCCGCGAAAGGGCGAGAGCATGGGATTCGTCCGTCCCCTCGAGATCTGCACGAGCGCGAAGAGACCGGCAACCAGAAGCAGAAGACGCTGGGCGAAGAAGAAGAAGAACCCCTTGGGCATGAAAAAGGCATTGCCGATGATGAGCGTCTCCGAAACGAGAAGCCAGAAGACGATCGACGTGGCGCGCTGCGCGAAGACGGCGCCGAAGGCAAAGAGCACCAGCACGGCGTAGGCCTCGCCTCTCGAAACCATCTGCAGCGCCATGATCGCGAGAAACGCGAACAGCGCCTTCCAGAATGTCTTTGTGTCGAAAACGGTGTTGTCGAAAATCTTCATGCTGTCGGTGCGTCTAGTATATCACATATTCCCTTGACGAACCTCTTCGTCATGACGTCGATGTCGGCGGGCTTCGCCAGTTCCTGCGGCCAGCGGTGCTCCCGGTAGGCGGCGATCCGCTGCGCAAGCCCCTCGACGTCACGGGCGCCGCAGAGCCACTTCGCGCGATCCTGCGGACGAATGAAGGCATCTATGCCCTGGCCTTCGACGGCGATGAACGGCACGCCGCTTGCCCACGCCTCAAGATAGACGGCCCCAAGTCCCTCCCAGTAGCTGGGCAGCACGAAGAGGTCGAGCGCCTGATAGAACGCCGGCAGGCGCTCGTGCCGCACTTCGGTCTCGAAGCTGACCTGCGCCGAGAGCCCGTGTTCCGCGACGTAGCGTTGGCAGGCGCACAGACATTTCCCGGAACCGACCAGACGCACGAAGAGCGAGGCGTCGTGCAGGCGTTCCACCGCCTGGATCAGGGTGAGCTGATCCTTCGAGACGAGGTAGTTCCCGACGCAGCCGATGACGAAGCGACCGTCCGACCGCTTGTGCGCGGCGGGGTGGAACAGGCGTGTGTCCACGCCATTTTCGTAGAGGAGGGCCGGCTTGCGCGGCACGTCGGGCAGCCAGCACCCGAGCAGCAGGGCGCGGCGAACGTCGTGATGGCGGTTTGTCGCCGGGCCTTCGTAGATCTGCAGGTACGTCTCGTCCGCCCGCTCGCTGCAGAAGACGTCGCAGTCGACGATCTCCCGTTCACGACGGGCCCAGAGGTACTGGAAGTCGGAATAAAAGGGCAGAAGTCCGAGGCGGCCGCATCGCAGGCCGCTGTAGAAGGAATTGAGGCAGTGGTGATGCAACAGGACGCGGCACTTCGGGTTGAGCGCCTTCACGGCGCGACCGTAGTAGGCGAAGGAATGGCAGTGGCAAATGGCGACATCGGCGGCATCGATTTGGAGTCGCGCGAACGCCGCGAGGAACGAACGCGTGTTCGCGCGCGCGAAGAGGATGGGGAAGGCGCCACAGGGGAGCGTGTGCACGGCGAAGCACGTGACGTGCACGCCCTCGACGTCGTAGTCGGCACCGCCCCAGGGGATGAACACGCGCACGTCGTAGGTGCCTTCGCGCATCAGCGCCTTGGCGAAGTCGAGGCAGAACGCGCCACGCCAGGTTTCCGGCGTCGGGAAAAAGGGCGTGATCATGAGATAGATCGGTTTAGACATGACGTGGCAGAAGCCTCCGGAATTTCAGGAAGAACTTGGCGCCGCTCAATTCGAAGTGGAAGTCATATTTGTTTGCACTGAGCGCGAAGCGCGGCAGGAAGAACCGCGAGGTGCGGTTGAGCGCGGCGTCGTTGCAGTTCGAG
>CAVGKN010000171.1:0-3287 GCA_963629855.1 Lachnospiraceae bacterium | reverse complement strand
CCGTGGGGCTCAAGCCGTTCAAGGTCGACGTGTCGCCGCTGGCGATCTGCAACGCGCTGAAGTTCGCCAACCCCGAACTGGCCGGCTGCTCGGTGATCCTTGACATTGGCGCGAAGACGACCAACCTCATCATCCTCGAAGGCGAGAAGATCTACAATCGCTCGATCCCCGTGGCGGGCAACCTCATCACGAAGGATCTCGCCCAGGCCTTTGGCTGCTCCCTCGAGGAGGCCGAGCAGCTCAAGATCGAGCGCGGCTACGTGGCGCTCGGCGGCGTGGTGGAGGACGAGGACGAAACCTCCGACCGCGTCTCGAAGGTGATCCGCACGGTGCTCACGCGTCTGCACGCGGAGATTTCGCGTTCGATCAACTTCTACCGTTCGCAGCAGGGCGGCAGCGCCCCCGCGCGTCTCTTCCTCACGGGCGGCACGTCGCGTCTGCCGCAGCTTGACAAGTTCTTCATGGAATCCCTGCAGGTGGAGGTGGACTACCTCAACCCGTTTGGGAAGGTCGCCTTCGGCTCGAAGGTGGATACGGCCGCGCTCGAGGGCGATGCCTTCACGCTTGCCGAGAGCGTGGGTCTCGCGCTGCGCGGGCTGCCGGGCGAGGCGGCGTGGATCGCGATCAATCTCATGCCGCCCGAGCTCGTGAACGAGGCGCGCGCACTTCGGCGCATCCCGTTCCTCGTGGCGGGCGGAGTCGCCTTCCTCGGCGCCCTCGCCTGCCTCTGGCTCGCGGAGAGTCATGGCCGCGACGCGGTGCAGGAGACGGTCGCCCGCGTGGAGCAGCTCGCGAGCCAGAAGCAGCTTGCCCCGTTCAAGCAGAAGATCGCCCGCGAGCAGCAGGCCGTGGAGGACGAGCGCGCGAAGTGCGACGACATGCTGGCTCTCCTCTGGGGCCGTTCCGCCGCGCTGCAGCAGGTGCGCGCCGTGCGCGACTGCCTCGTGAACGGCATGTGGATCACCGAGTGGCTCACCGTGCCGCCGAAGAAATCCGATGGCGGCGACGACGACGCCAAGCCCGCCCGGACCCGCGTGCGCGTGACCGTGCGCGGCTGGCGCGACGCGATGGGCAAGGTGGAGGCGGCGTGGTCCGCCCAGCATGGCGGCAAGCCCACCACGGTCTCGAAGCTCGTGGAGGAGGCCTTGCGCAAGCGCGCGGAGTTCGTGGCGGAGACCGTCGCGATCGTCGCGCAGAAGGAAGTGAAGGAGTGCCTTGCGGAATTCACGATCCAGATGGATCTCGCCGCTGCGCCGACGGCGGCGCCCGCGGGCGGCAAGGGAAAGGCCGGTAAGCGGAAATGAGTCTTTCGAAACAGCAGCTGCTGGGCGTGATCGGCGCCGGCGCGTTCGTGCTGGGCGCGGGCGGCCTCGGCTTCCTCGTCTACAGCGCATGGTCGGAGCGCGGCGAGGCCGAGGAGAATCTGCAGTCCGCCGCAGGCGGCTTCCAGGCCCACTACAATGCGCCCGTGTTCCCGTCGCGGAAATCGCTTGATTCGGTGACGTCCAACAAGACGGCCTACGCGGTGTGGCTCGCGGAGGCGCAGACGCTCGCCGCCAAGGGCGACAAGGTGTTCTCCGCCGAGACGCCGCCGATCTTCAAGCAGCGTCTCCAGCGCGAGGTGCGCCGCATGGCCGCCCTGCCGGGTGGCGTGGAGGGCAAGATCGCCGCCGACAATTTCCTCTTCGGCTTCGAGCAGTATCTCGGCGAAGGCGGCGTGCTGCCGAAGGACGCGGACGTGCCGCGGCTCGCCCAGCAGCTCGACGCGATCACTCAGGTCACCGATCTCCTCGCCGAGGTCGGCGTCCTCGAGATCAAGTCCATCCGCCGCGTCGAGCCCAAGGTGGCGGATGCGGACGAAGACCGCGGCAGTAGGAAGAAGGCGAAGAAGGCCGAGAAGGACGAAGACGCCCCGAAGGTCACCACGCTCGAGTACGCCTTCGAGTTCACCACGCATCCCGCTGCGCTCGTTGAGGCGCTCAATCACCTCACCGCGTGCCCGCGCTTCATCACGGTGAAGAACCTCGCCTTCCGCGAGACGTCCGACATGATCGTGGAGCGTCTGAACGCCGTGGAGGCCGCGAAAGACCAGAAGACGTCGCACCGGACGACGCGGCGAGGTCGCGGTCGCGGCGCCCAGACCGCGCCCACCGCGCCCGCCGAGATCGATCCGCTCGTGGTCGATCCTGAGCTCGACGCGCCGCTTCTCGTGTCTTTCACGCTTGAGGTTCGTGATTTCGGTCGCGGCGTCGCTCCCGCTCCCGCGGCGGAGGTCGCGGCGCCGGTGGCCACCAACGCGGTCGAGAGCGCCACGTCGAACGCCGCTCCGAAGGAGGTTTCGAAATGAGCGCTCGTCAGAATGTTTTGGCCGCCCACTGGGAGTGGCTCGTGCTGCTCGTGGGCCTGCTCGCGCTTGTTGGCGCCGGCGCGCTCTATGCGTTCGCCCTTGCCGCCGATGACATGGCCGACGCGACCGTGCGGCAGCTCGGCGCGATGCGCCCCGTCCACGAGGGCGTGGCCGCCGTCGATCGCGTGCCGCTCCAGAAGGTGCTGCGCGGCGCGAAGATGCCCGCCCAGCTGACGGATGTCGATCCCAAGAAGGCCAACTTCCTCGCGAGCGAGCGCCGTGTGCTGTGCCGCGCGGGCGACGAAACCAAGAAGGCCAAGGCCTGCGGCCGGCCGATCCGCTCCGGTCTCGAGACGTGTCCATTCTGCGGCACCCAGCAGAAGGTCGTGAAGGTCGAGGTCGATACCGATCACGACGGCATGCCCAACGATTGGGAAGTCAAGCACGGCTTCAACCCGAACGACGCCGCCGACGCGGCGAAGGACGCCGACGGCGACGGCTTCACGAACCTGGAGGAGTGCCAGGCCGGCACCGATCCGCGCGACGCGAAGAGCCACCCCGACTACCTCGAGTTCGTCTCCGTCTCCGGCGGTCTGCGCAAGACGTCGCTGCCGTTCTACTTCAACGCGGTCAACCCGATTCCGGGCGGCCACCGCTTCACCTTCCAGCGCCACGGCGTGAAGGGCTTCAACGCCAAGGTCTCCGTGAAGTTGAACGAGGAGATCGCAAGCGGCACGACCAAGAAGGACTGGAAGTCCGGCTGGGTCGTCACCGCCTACGAGAAGAAGAGCGAGATGCGCACGAAGCCCGGCACGACGATGAAGACCGCCATTGACGTCTCCACCGTCACCGTCAAGCGCGTGGCCGACGGAAAGACGCTTACCATCCGCATCAACGAGCGTACGGTCGCCGTGGAACAACAGGCCACCCTGCACTACGC
>CAVGKN010000170.1:0-3296 GCA_963629855.1 Lachnospiraceae bacterium | reverse complement strand
CGACCAGAAGCGCGTGGCGACGCCGGCGGACGCCGTGCGCGACGGCGCGACGCACCTCGTCGTCGGCCGCCCGATCCTCGCGGCCGCCGACCCGGCCGCCGCCGCGCGCGCCATCCGCGCCGAAATGGGCCGCTAGCGGAGCACGTGCGCTCCCCTTCCCCGCTACTTGCTTGCGAGGAAGGCCGTGGCGTCGGCGAGCGCGCGATCCGTGAGCGCGGTGAGGCACCACGTCTGGATGTAGCCAGGCGTGTCTTCCGTGCAGCCGGAAAGGCCGATAAAGAAGATCGGCGACCACACGGCGATCTGGTACTTCTGCGCGTAGTCGCGCGAGAGCAGCAGACGTCCGGTCTTCGCCTCGTGCACGCGCAGCTTCGCCGTCCACGTCTCCGTGGCGTATTCGGCGGAGAACACCGAGCAGAGCATCCACAGGAACTCCGCCGCGCGCTCGCCGTCGCGCACGAACGGGCCGCCGAACGTGACGTCCACCGTGTACTCCGGATCGGCCGCGCGCACGAGATAGCCCGCGTCTTCGAGCCCCGTCTGCGCGCGCTGCTGGAACTGCTGCGTGGCGCGCACCTGCGGCACGAGCGTCTCGGAAGCCACGGTGGCGTAGTGCCCGCCGCCCCACATGCGCCCGCCGTGCCGGCCCACGTACGGCCCGTGATCCACATAGACCGTCTCGTAGCCCCACACGGGCAGATAGTCCGTCACCGTGGCGGCGAAGCCCGTCACGGCCACCTTCACGTCGCGCCCTTCCGGCGCATGCGTGAGCGCCGTCTGCGGCATTTCCGTCTGGCTCAGCGTGAAGCAGCCCGCCGCCAGCAGCAGCGCCGGCAGCGCACCCGTCAGTTTGGTTGTCGCTTTCATTTGTCGAACCTCATGTCCTTCATTTTCTTTTTGAGACCCATGCCCTGGACCACGCGGCCCACTTCGATGTAGACATCGGCCAGCGCCTGCACGTAGGCGCGATCCTTCCATCCCGTGAGGCGCACGGCCTCCTCGGCGAGCGCGATCGCGCGCGCGTCGTCACGCGCCTTGTTCGCGCGCAGGCAGAGCAGCTTCGCCGCGCGCATCTTGAGCGCGGGATCGTTCGGGTGGCGTTTCATGAGCACGTCGAGCTGACGGCACGCCATGTCCTCGCGGTGGCTCGACGCGCAGCACTCCACAAGTTCGAGCCGGTGCTCGTCCGTGCGCGGATCCATTGTCACGGCCTTGGCGAAGACGGAGGCGGCCGCGTCGAAGTGGCCGCCCTTCTTGAGGCACACGCCGAAGTTGTGCACGGCCGCGACGTCCTGCGGACGCACGAGCAGCCGGTTTTCATAGCACTGAATCGCGGCGCCCACATTGCCGATGCGCAGGAAGCGGCGGCCTTCGAGGTCGAGCGCGTCCGCGAGCCCGAGCAGCAGCGGGTCGCGCGGATTGATCTCGGCGGCGCGGGCCCAGTGCGTGACGGCGTTGGTGGCGGCGCCGCGGTCGGCGGCGTCGAAGCCCACGAGCGCCTCGCGGCGGGCCACCTGCGCGCGCATGATGCCATTCGTGAGCGCGGTGTAGATGCCGGCATCCACCGTACCGCGCACGAACCAATCGGGGAACGGCACTTCGAGCGGCGTGAGCGTGGCGGCGCGCACTTCCGCGAGCGGGCCCGTCGGCGCGGGGGCGCACGCGAGGCGCGGCGCCGTCCATCGCGCGCGCAGACGGCCGAAGGCGGGCGTTTCGAGGAGGCCGGGCTCGATCTCGTAGTCCGTGCCCATGTAGCAGGCAAAGACTTCGCCCGGCGAAATCGCGCCGGCGGAAATGAAGGCGGCGGCGGGCTTCTCGGCGGAGAAGAGCTCAAGCGCGTCGTCCGCCAGCACGTTGCCACCTGACGTGAGCACGTAGTCGAGCCGACCCGTGCACCAGAGGCGGTAGTGGCCGAACACGGCGCGGAAGTCGGCGAGGATCTGCTTGAGGCGCGCGCGGGAGAGGAGGCGCGCGTCGAGGTGCAGCGCCGCCACGCCGCCGCGCGCGAGACCGTCGGCGAGCCGCCGCCAGTCGCGGGGCGTGGGCGCGCCGTCGGTCCAGTCCGGTCCGGGCGCGACGAGCACGAGATCCACGGGTCCCTGCTCCTTCCGCGTGAGCCCCGCCTCGACGAGCGGCCGCGCGTAGAGCTCCGCCTCCACGCCGGTCACGTGCATGGTGCGCGCGGTGGGCATTTCGAAGAGCGGAATGAGCGAGATGAGCAGGCGTGTGCTTCGGAAGCGCAGACCCGTCTCGACGGGACGCCCGTCAAGCGTCGTCACGCCGCCGGGATAGTCTTCGTCCACATAGGTCTTCCACACGTGGCCGCCCTCGTGGCGCACCGTGCGCGGCGTGCCCTTGGCGAAGCCCGTGTCGCGGGTGGCGACGTGCGCGAAGGCGTTCGCGCCCTCGCTGCCCAGAGGCGGCAGCAGCGCCGTGGCGCACGTGAGCGCCGCGTAGGTACCGTAGGTGCGCCGCGCGTTTTCCTGGAAGTAGCACCAGGCGTGGTCGAGCCGCGGCCCGAAGACGAGCCACGCCACGACCCACAGCACGAAAAGCGGCAGCGGAAACGCGCCCCACAGCCACTTGCGCCGCCACAGCAGCACCGCGCTCGCGCCCAGAAGCGCCAGCACGAGCGCCCCGGCGCCGCACAGCGCCGCCCACGCGAGGGCCGTGCGCCCCGCATAGTCGAAGATCCAGGCGCTCATTCGTCTCCCGGCGCCAGAGTGGGCTGCACGTCGACGGCGAGCGCGGCATCGCCCGTGAGGTTGCGGCGGTGGAAGGCGAGGCCGGCGATCATGGCGGCGTTGTCGCCGCAGTACTTCGGCGCGGCGAGCATGAGCGGCACGCCCGCTTCCGCCGCGACGTCGGCGAGACGCGCGCGCAGACGCCCGTTGAGCGACACGCCGCCGCCCACGACGAGCGCGCGGTAGGCGCGCCGGCGCAGGGCCGTGGCGGTGCGGTCCGCAAGCGCGCCCACGATGGCCTCCTGATAGGCGGCCACGAGCCCGGCCTTCTCCACGTCGTTCTGCGGCGGATGCTGCTTCACGTGATAGAGCAGCGCGGTCTTGAGTCCGGAGAAGGAGACGCACAGGTCGGCGTCGAGACCGGCGAGCGCGGCCGTGCCGGGGCGCGGATGGCCCTTGGGGAAGCGCGGCAGCGGATCGCGCACGACGATGCCGCGCGGATAGACGAGCGCCTTGAGCGCCGCCGCGTCGGTATAGTCCGTTGCGCCGTTCCAGTAGCCCTTGGCCCAGCGGTCGATCACGGGGCCGCCGGGATAGCCGAGGCCGAGCAGT
>CAVGKN010000169.1:0-3304 GCA_963629855.1 Lachnospiraceae bacterium | reverse complement strand
GTGCAGCTGCGTGGATCGCCACATCTGCACGCCCATCGTGCTCGGCACGGCGCAGGAAATCGCCGCCGCCGAGGCCAAGGCCGGCCTCTCTCTCGCCGAGCGCGGCATCAAGACGATTGACTACACCCAGGGCGACGCCGAGCTCGAGGCGGCCTACCTCGAGGCGTGGAATGCCAAGGAGGCGCGCAAGCCTGCCGAGAAGCAGAAGCTCATCGACCTCGCCGGCGCGCAGAAGACGCTGCGCACGAAGCGCATCTACTTCGGCGGCATGATGGTCAAGCTCGGCCGCGTGGATGGCCTCGTGGCGGGCTCGATCGCCTCCACGGGCGACATGCTCCGCGCCGCGTTCCACACGCTCGGCACGCAGAAGGGCGTGAAGACCGCGTCCAGCTGCTTCCTGCTCGATCTGCGCGAGCCCACGCCGAGCGGCGACAGCGTGCTCGCCTTCGGCGACTGCGCCGTGATTCCCAACCCCACCGCCGAGCAGCTTGTCGACATCGGCCTCGCCAGCGCACAGACCTACCGCGACCTCACGGGGCAGGAGCCGCGCGTCGCGTTCCTCAGCTACTCCACGAAGGGCTCCGCCGCGGGCGAGCTCGTCGAGAAGGTGCAGAAGGCCGTGGCGCTCGCCAAGCCGCTCTTCGCCGAGAAGGGTATCAAGATGGATGGCGAGATGCAGTTCGACGCGGCGATCGTGCCCGCCGTCGGCGCGCTCAAGAATCCGGGCGGCGACATCCAGGGCAACGCCAACGTCTTCATCTTCCCCGATCTCCAGGCCGGCAACATCGGCTACAAGATCGCGCAGCGCCTCGGCGGCGCCGTGGCCATCGGCCCGAATCTGCAGGGTCTCGCCAAGGCCATGAACGACCTCTCGCGCGGCTGCAGCGCCGAGGACATCGTGGGCACCATCTGCGTCACGCTGCTGCAGAGCACCACCAAGTAAGGGCTACACGGAGTTGGCTGGAAATGGGGAATCCTGACATCACGGCACACGGCGTTGACGGTCAAGCTGTGCTTGACCGGGCACGGGAGGTCTTCGACATCGAGATCGGCGGTCTACGGAAGACCCGCGAGTCTCTCGACGCCTCCTTTGTCGCCGTGGTGCAGGCCATTCTCGACTGCATCTCCGCCGAAGGGCTCGTGGTCGTCACGGGCGTGGGCAAGAATCTGCACATCGCCGAGAAGATGAGCGCGATCTTCGCCTCCACCGGCACGCGCTCCATCGTGCTCAATCCCGTGCAGGCGATGCACGGCGACCTCGGCATGGTCTCCGCCCGCGATCTGCTGCTCGCGCTCTCCTTCAGCGGCGAGAGCGAGGAGATCGTGCGCCTCATTCCCGCGATTCGCCGGCATGGCCTCAAGGTCGTGGCGATGACGGGCAACCCCGCCTCCACGCTCGCGCGCCTTGCCGACCTCCATCTCGCGGTTCCGTGCGGTCCCGAGGCGTGCCCGTTCGGCATGGCGCCCACGACCTCCACCACCGCCACGATGGCGATGGGCGACGCGCTCGCGATGACGCTCATCGACGCGCAGCGCTTCGACAAGGCGCGCTACGCGCTCAACCACCCGGCGGGCGCAATCGGGCGCGCGCTGATTCTGCGCGTGGCCGACGTGATGCGCACGGGCGCGCGCGTGGCGGCCGTCGCGCCGGACACCGCCGTGCTCGACACGCTGCTCGCGATGACGAAGGCGCAGGCCGGCAGCGCCGTGGTCGTGGACGCCGCGGGCAAGCTGCTCGGCATCTTTACCGACGGCGACTTCCGCCGCCACGTGAGCCAGGGCCGCGACGTGCTCACCGACCCCGTTTCGCGCCACATGACGCGCGCGCCGCTCACCATCGGCGGCGACGCCTACGCGGTGGAGCTGTTGCGCGTCTTCGAGGCGCGTCAGATCGACGACCTCCCCGTGGTCGCCCCCGGCGGCAAACTGCTCGGCGTGGTCGATATTCAGGATTTGCCCAAAATGAAGGTTTTGTGATAAACTGTTTCCACACCAACCAAGGAGAAGTGCCATGACGATTCAGACGAAATGCCTTCACACGATGATGATCCTTGCGCTCGCGCTCGTGAGCGCGAGTCCGCTCTGCGCGCAGACGCGCCGCCGCGGCCCCACGGGCGCCGATGGCGGCGAGACCGTGGCCAAGGGCCGCGACGCCTATGTCTCGATCGACACGCCCGCGCGTCCGGGCGGCTCGTGTCTCGCGAGCGCCCCGAACCTCCAGGCCAACGGCAAGCTCATGCCGCCGCTCGGTGGCCGCCCGCGCCAGTGGATCGTGCTCGAGACGAAGTACACCACCATGGCGAAGTGGCAGGATGAGCTCACCTTCACCTGGCACGTGCTGCTCGACTCCACCAAGGCCAAGGAGAAGGATCCCAAGAACCTTCCCGCGCGGTACTCCTACTACAACGCGCAGGTGCGCTACGTGGACATTAAGAAGGGCAGCCACATGGCGAGCGTCTGCCTGCCGCCCTCCGTGCTCGAGCGCTTCGGCGAACCCTGCACCATCTCGCTCATCATCACGAACAAGGAAGGCGACGAACTCGCCTTCCACACCGAGAACGCGAGCGGCGACGTGAACCAGGCCGGCGCGAAGTGGTGGGAGAACGACAAGTTCATGAACTGGCAGAAGAGAGTCAAGGGCGAGCTGAAGCCGATGGTCGAGCGCCGTCAGGGCATCCTCGATCGTTCGAAGACGCCGTTCTATCTCGTGAACAACGCGGACTACGAGCTCGTGCAGTAAGCGGGGCGGAGCCCGGAAGACACCGAAGCCATGTCCAAGATCCTCACTCTCAACATCGGGGCGTCGAAGGCCCTTCTCGCCGAGTACGCGCTCAGCGGGAAGCGCGGCCTCACGCTCACCGCCTATGGCAGCGGCGAACTGCAGGCCGTGGACGTCAACGACCCGGGCTCGATCGCGGCCGCGCTGCCGACCGTGCTCCACCAGATCATGCGCGACACGGGCATTCGTCCCGCGCCGCTCGTCGTCTCGCTCGGCGGCCAGACCGTGTTTCCGCGCTTCGCGAAGATCCCCGCCGTGGGCGACGCCGCGAAGCTCGAGCAACAGGTGCGCTACGAAATCGAGCAGAACGTGCCGTTCCCGATCGACGAGATCGTGAGCGACTACCAGTTCCTCGGCGACACCCCCGACGGCGACAAGGCCGCGATCATCGTGGCTGCGAAGCTCGACGCCGTGCGCGCGGTCACGGACGCCGTGCGCGCCGTGGGACTCAAGCCGTTCAAGGTCGACGTCTCGCCGATGGCGATCTGCAACGCGCTGAAGTTCGCCAACCCGGGTCTTACGGGC
>CAVGKN010000168.1:0-3314 GCA_963629855.1 Lachnospiraceae bacterium | reverse complement strand
CTTCTGCGGCGGCAGGCCGCCGAGGTAGTCGGCGATCTGCTTGTTCGTGATCTGGGAGGCCTCCTCCAGCGTCTTGCCGATCACCATCTCGGTGAGGGCGGAGGACGAGGCGATCGCGCTCGCGCAGCCGAAGGTCTGGAACTTCGCCTCGGCGATGCGGCCGTCGGGGCCGAGCTTGAACTGGAAGGTGAGCGCGTCGCCGCAGGCGAGCGAGCCGACGGTCGCCGTGCCGTCGGGATGGTCGATGGTTCCCACGTTCCGCGGATTGCGGAAGTGGTCCATCATCTTTTCGGAATAATTCCACATGATGAGCGTTTGCCCTTGCTGAAAATGATGCCGCCGCGCCCGCCTACTCGTGGTTGAACAGGTCGTTGATGCTGCGATTGCCGTGGATGCGCGTGATGGCCTCGCCCACGAGCGGGGCGATGCTGAGCACCGTGAGCTTGAACGGCAGCTTGGCGGGATCGAAGCCGCTGCGCAGCGGAATCGTGTCCGTGACCACGAGCTCGTCGAGCTGGCTCTCGGTCATGAGGCGCTCCACGCCCTTGGGCGTGAGCGGGAAGTGCGACACGAAGGCGTGCACGCTGCGCGCGCCCTTGTCGCGGCACATCTTGGCGGCCGCGCTGAGCGTGCCGCCCGTCGCCGTCATGTCGTCCACCATGATCACGTCGCAGTCCTTCACGTCGCCGACCACGCTGAAGGCGTCCACCGTGGAATCGCCCGTGCGCTGCTTGGCGACGATGGCGAGGCCAATGCCGAGCTTGCGGCTGTAGCCGTAGGCCGTCTTCGCCCCGCCCGTATCCGGCGACACAACGATCGGCTTGGCGAGGTGCATGTCGCGGATGTACTTGAGGAACACGGGCTCGGCGTGCAGCTGGTCGAGCGGGATGTTGAAGAAGCCCTGGATCTGGTTGGCGTGCAGGTCGAACGTGAGCACGCGGTCGGCGCCGGCCGCCGTGATGAGGTTCGCGATGAGACGCGCCGTGATCGGCACGCGCGGCTGGTCCTTGCGGTCCTGGCGCGCATAGCCGTAGTACGGAATCACCGCCGTGATGCGCGCCGCGCTGCCGCGCTTGAGCGCGTCCATCACGATGAACAGTTCCATGTACGCCTCGTTCGGGCTCGGGCTGCCGCTCTGGATCACGAACACGTCGCGCCCGCGCACGCCCTCCTGCACCTGGCAGAAGGTCTCGCCGTCGGGAAAGTGTCGAATGTCGATCTTGTTCAGCGGCTTGCCCAGATAGGCGGCCACCTTCTCGGCCAGCGGCAGGTTCGCCGTGCCCGAAAACACCATGAAATCATTCTGCTGATCTTCCGACATGTTCGTCTCCGAATTGGACTTCTTAAGGTTTTGAAAGACAAATAGTATACCACATTTTACGGCCGATACGAAATCCATTGCGCCTCAGAGCAGCCCAACTTTGCGACAGGTCCAACTTGTGCTATACTTTTTGGCATGGAAAAGAAAGTCTATGTCGATGCGCGGGACTATCTGCGCGATATGTGGCGCCTCGGGCGCCAGGTGCTTGATTCGGGCTGGCGGCCGGACGTGCTGCTCGCGCTGTGGCGCGGCGGTGCGGAAGTGGGCGTGGCGATCCACGAGTTCCTCAAGGTCAACGGCGTCTCCGTGCGGCACATGCCGATCAAGTGCTCGAGCTACACGGGCATCGGCACGAGCAACACGCAGGTGAAGTTTGAGCATGCCGACGGCGTGCTCGCCCAGCTTGAGCCCGGCACGAAGGTGCTCGTGGTCGACGACGTGTTCGACACCGGCCGCACGGCCGCCGCCGTGCACGAACGCCTCGGCGCCCTCGGCTGCGACATGCGCATGGCCTGCGTCTACTGGAAGCCCGAGAAGAACCTCACCAGCTACAAGCCCGACTTCCACGTGCACACGCTCGACCGCTGGATCGTCTTCCCGCACGAGATCGAGGGCCTCACACCCGAGGAAGTCGCCGAGAAGGACGACGTGCTCGCCGCGCTCATGAAGCGCTAGGCGCCGCCGCGCCCGTCACGGATACGAAACCGAGACGGATTCGAGCTGCGGCAGCGTGCCGGTCTTCGTGACCGTGACCCCCGCGACGTCCGCGTCCGGATGGAACGCCGCGCACTGCGCCGCGCACATGTCGTGAACGATCTTCGCCGCGTGTTCGATCATCTGGCACCGCGCCGCGACCAGCGCGGCGCGGATGGCCTCCGAGAGCGCCACGTAGTCGATCGTGTCCTTCAAGGCGTCGGTCTCGTCGGCGCCGACGGGCAGAACGAGCGAGACGTCGATGAGCAGTGTCTGCGGATGCGTGCGTTCGTGCGCGCGGTCGCCGATGATGCAGGCAACCTTCAGGCCATTCAAATGCAGAATCATGTCGCGGGTTCTCCGATGCGTTCGCCGCAGAGCACGCGCGTCTCGAGCCCGGCGGCGGAGGTGGCCACGAGGTCGGCGTCGAACGCGATCTTCCCGGCGGGCGCGATCAGGATGACCGTGGAGCCGCCGAACTTGAAATACCCCTTCTCGTCGCCCTTGGCGTGGCGCGTGCCCGTGTAGGTCTGCACGATCGTGCCCACGCCGAACGCGCCCACGTCCACCAGCCAGAAGTCGCCGAACGCGGCGCGGCACTTCACGATCTGCCGCTCGTTCTCCGCATAGACGTCGGGCCGGCGCAGCAGCGCGATGGGATTGACGGAATGGTACGCGCCCGGCACCACGCGCACGGGTTCGGGCGTCTCGCAGGCGCAGGGGAAGTGGAAGCGGTGATAGTCCACGGGCGCGAGGCGGATCACCGCGATGTCGTAGCGGCCCGCCGGGGCGTCGCCGTCGAAGACCGCGCGCAGCGCGCGCGTGGCGCCCTTGAGCGGAAACGGCGTGTCGGCATCCGCGCCGAGATAGAGCCTCAGCCGGCCGTCGGCGGGGCTCACCACGCCGTCGCCTACCGGACGCGCCCCGGGCTTGAGCCGGCGCGTGAAGAAGGCGTTGAACGACGAATAGGCGTCCACCGGTCGCTCGGCCTCCTCCGGGTGGCAGCCCGGCAGGTTGGCGAGCGCGGGAATATTCTTCTTCGAGCGCGGCGAATCGTAGCGGCGCCCCATCAGCGCGGAAACGAACCGCGAGCCGAAGAGCACCGTCCAGAGCGTGCGCCCGAGCAGCGTCTCGTAGGCGAAGCGCAGGGCGCGGTCGCCCATCACCGTTTCGGTGACGCGCTGCCCCGTGGCGCGATCGACGTAGACGACCGGACAGTGGTCGCCGTTGGATTCAGGCATGGACATGGCGTAGTTGATTTGATGTGTCTACGCCGTGCAGTATACCACATTTACCGTGC
>CAVGKN010000167.1:0-3325 GCA_963629855.1 Lachnospiraceae bacterium | reverse complement strand
CCGGGCGTGCGGATGCCGAGGCCGTTGTTGCCGTTCTCGGGCATCAGGAAGTCGAAGCGCAGGATGAAGTTCCGGTATTCCTTCTCGGTCAGGAGGTTGCCGAAGTCCTTCGCGTCGCCCTTCGCGTTCGGCTGGCACGCGATCACGGGCACCTGCCGCGTCGTGCCGTTGTTGAGCTTCATCTCGATCGTCTGGACGGCGTACTTCTTCGAGCCGTACCAGCCCGTGAGGTCCTTGCCGTTGAAGAGCGAGACGAAGCCTTCGTCGATCGTCTCCGGATACTTCTCGCCGCCGCAGATGCAGCAGCAGCCGCCGACGAGCGCCGCGCCCGCCAAAGCCGTCAGGATGGACTTGTTCATTTCTGTTCCTTTCTTGTGTGACTGTGAAATCGGATTTCGCCCGCGCGTCACTTCACGGCCTCCCATTCGAGGGAGAGGTCGATCGAGCCGGCGGAGTGCGTGAGGCAGCCGAGCGAGATCGCCGTGACGCCCGTCGCGGCGACTTCCTTCGCGCGCTCGAGCGTGATGCCGCCCGAGGCCTCCGTCTTCGAAATGCCCTGGCACATCTTCACGCACTTCTTCATGTCCGCGACGGACATGTTGTCGAGCATGATCCACTCCGGCTTCGCCTTGAGGGCGCTCGCGCATTCGCGCAGGCTCTCGACCTCGACCTCGACGTCGAGCTTCGGGAACGCCTTGCGCGCCGCGACGACGGCCTGGTCGAGCTCGTCGGGGTCGCCGCCCTTCCAGAGCCGGCGGTGGTTGTCCTTCATGAGGACGCGGTCGTACATGCCCATGCGGTGGTTCGTGCCGCCGCCGCAGGTCACGGCGTACTTCTCGAAGACGCGCAGGCCGGGCGTGGTCTTGCGCGTGTCGAGGATGAGCGTGCCCCACTTCGCCGTGGCGTCCACGAACTTCCGCGTGAGCGTGGCGGTGGCGCACATGCGCTGCATGAAGTTGAGGGCGGTGCGTTCCGCCGCGAGGATGCTGCGCGCCTTGCCGCTGAACTGCAGAATGGGCTCGTTCGGCTTCACCGCCGTGCCGTCTGGCTTGAGGATCGTGACCTTGACCGCGCGGTCGACGGCGCGCAGCACGGCGGCGGCCACCGTGGCGCCGGCCACGACGCACGGCACGCGCGAGTAGATCTCGCCCACGGCCTTCGCCTTGGGATCCACGAGCGCCTCGCTCGTGGCGTCGCAGCGCCGCGCGAACGTGGTGCGCTCGACGGAACCCAGGTCTTCATCCAATGCCAGCATGACCGCCGCGCGGGCGCGCGGCGATTTCATCACGTCGACCATCTGCAAGCCTCCGGGGTTGGGCGTCAGACGCCTTCGAGCAGCGTCAGGTTCTGGTAGATCAGCCACGTCGTGGCGCCGACGAGCGCAATGGCGATCAGCGTCCCCACAAGAGCGACGAGGGCGCCCGTCGAGGACTTCGCCTTCGAGGCGTCCTCCCCGAAGTCGAGTTTGAAGCGGTCGGCGATTACCGCGCCGTCTCCCGTCTCGGGAAGCGGGGCGCTCGTTTCAGATTCTTTTGATTTTCGCAGTTTCATGACGGCGACAAGTATAGCATAAAACGGCCGCGCGCGGCAAGTCGCAAAGTTGTGGTATACTGTCTAGCGTCACTACGCACAACAAAAGGAGATTCCCATGTTCTACTTCTTCGCGTTCATCGCCCTCATCGTCGTTGTCGCCATCCTCAAGACGGCGATCATCGTGCCGCAGAAGACGGCCTACATCGTCGAGCGCCTCGGCAAGTACCGCTGCACGCTCGAGGCGGGCTTCCACATTCTCGTGCCGTTCTTCGACAAGATCGCCTACCGCCACACGCTCAAGGAGCAGGCCATCGACGTGCCGCCGCAGGAGTGCATCACGAAGGACAACATCGCCGTCTCCGTGGACGGCATCCTCTACATGCAGGTGATGGATCCGGCGAAGGCGAGCTACGGCATCGGCAACTACCTTTTCGCCACGACGCAGCTCGCGCAGACCACGATGCGTTCGGAAATGGGCAAGCTCGACCTCGACCGCAGCTTCGAGGAGCGCACGTCGATCAACGCCGCGATCGTGGCGGCGGTGGACAAGGCGAGCGACCCGTGGGGCATCAAGGTCACGCGCTACGAGATCAAGAACATCACGCCGCCGCGCACGATCCGCGACGCGATGGAGAAGCAGATGCGCGCGGAACGCGAGAAGCGCGCGATGATCGCGGAGTCCGAGGGCGAGCGCCAGGCGAAGATCAACCGCGCCGAGGGCGAGCGCCAGGAGGCGATCGCGCTTTCCGAGGGCGAGCGCATGCGCAAGATCAACGAGGCCGAGGGCAAGGCGAAGGAAATCCTGCTCGTCGCCGAGGCGCAGGCCACGGGCATTCGCAAGGTCGCCGAGGCGATCGGCGAGAAGGGCGGCCTCGAATCTGTGAACATGCAGCTCGCGCAGCAGTACCTCGCGCAGTTCGGCAACCTCGCCAAGACGAACAACACCATGATCATCCCGAGCGACCTCGCCAACGTGGCCGGCGTGATCAAGGCGTGCACCACGATCGTGAAGGCGGCGGGCCCGGCGGCGTAAGGGCCTCGCAGACGGCAGAAACGGACAGGACGATTCCACATGGCAGGCGAATATCAGTTTTCTCTCATCGACGTCACGAAACAGCAGGGCACGAAGACAATCCTCAAGGACGTGTGCCTGAGCTTCTTCCACGGCGCGCACATCGGCGTGATCGGCGGCAACGGCGCGGGCAAGAGCTCGCTGCTCAAGATCCTCGCGGGCATCGACACGGACATCCTCGGCACGTGCCAGGTCGCGAAGGGCACGAAGGTGGGCTATCTGCCGCAGGAGCCCGTGCTCGACGACGCGAAGACCGTGGGCGAAGTGGTGGAGGAGGGCGTGGCCGAGGCGAAGGCGATGGTCACGCGCTACGAGGATCTCTGCTGCGAGCTCGACGACCCCGCAAAGGCCGCCGAAATGGAAAAACTGCAGGAGATCATCGACGCGAAGGACCTCTGGAACGTGGAGCACAAGGTCGAGATGGCGATGGCCGACATGGGCTGCCCGCCGGCCGACCAGCCGGTGAAGGTGCTCTCCGGCGGCGAACGGCGCCGCGTGGCCCTCGCGCGCCTGCTGCTGCAGGAGCCCGACGTGCTGCTGCTCGACGAACCCACGAACCATCTCGACGCCGAGACCACCTTCCGCCTGGAGGCCTACCTCAAGGACTTCAAGGGCACGCTCATCGTCGTCACGCACGACCGCTACTTCCTGAGCGACGTCACGGAGTGGATCCTCGAGCTCGACCACGGCGTCTGCTATCCCTACAAGGGCAACTACGAG
>CAVGKN010000166.1:0-3329 GCA_963629855.1 Lachnospiraceae bacterium | reverse complement strand
CGGCCGGGCCGTCGAGGAACGGACCGCCGCTCGCGGTGAGGATGAGGCGGTCGATGGCTTCATGGCCGCGCGTCTGCAGGCACTGGAAGATGGCGGAGTGTTCGCTGTCCACGGGCAGAATGCGCACGCCCTTCGCGCGGGCGCGGGCCGTGACGAGCGCGCCGGCGGCGACCATCACCTCCTTCGTGGCGAGCGCCACGTCGAGGCCGCGGTCGATCGCGGCAAGCGTGGGCGCCAGACCCGAGAGGCCCACCGTGGCGACGAGCGCGAGATCGGCCTCGGGCGTCTCCGCCACGGCGCGCGCGGCCGCGTCGTCGCCGCAGAACACCGCCGCGCCGAACTCGCGGCCGAGCGCCTCCGCGGCGGCGCGGTGCGTCCGCGCGGCCACGGCCACGATGCGGAAGGCGTCGGGATGCGCGCGCACCACGTCGCACGCGCTTGTGCCGATCGACCCCGTGGCCCCCAGAAGAATGATGCGCTTCATGTTCCGTCTTTAACGAAAAACCCCCGTCGCGACGGGGGCTCTTCATGCAAATGGTGCGACTGACTGGGATCGAACCAGCAACCTTCGGCTTCGGAGGCCAACGCTCTATCCAATTGAGCTACAGTCGCATGCGTTTCCGACCGGCGCGATCAGAAGTAGCAGTTGAAGATCGGGAGGAACGGAACCTGGTTGTCCATGATCAGGTTCACGAGACCGACCTGGAAGCCCGCCGACGCCGTGGCCGCGTAGTTGACGAGGCCGAGCTGCGCGCCGCGCAGTTCATCCGTCATGTTGAGGATGAGCGCCGTCTGGAAGCCATGCACACGACGCGCGAACGTGGCGCCCAGCGCGACCTGCCAGCCCCACATGTCCTCGCGCACCGCGCTCGCGAGACCCGCCACGCCGAGGCCGTAGAACGACTCGTCGCTCATCATCATGAGGCCGTCGACGGAGAGACCCTCGAACTCGCGGTTCATGCCGATCAGGTCAACGCTCAGGCCGTAGGTCGTGCGGTTGGCCATGTTGAAGCAGGAGACCATGCCGCCCACCGCGGTGCGGTTGGCGAGATTGAAGCCGAGCGCGGCCTGCAGACCGTACATGTCGAGGCGCGCCACGTTGGCGAGGCCGCCGACCTCGATGCCGTACATCTTGTTGCAGTCGCTGTAGAGCAGGTTGACGTCGAGGCCGAAGACGTCCCAGTCAAATCCCCACGGCAGCGTGGCCGGCGTGGCGAGACCCACGGCGAGCACGGTGTAGCCGTACGACTTGGCGTCGGGCGCGCCGGCGTATTCCTTGACTTCCTCATTGGCGAGGATGGGCTGGGCAACGCACGCGGCGAGCGCGCACGCAAGCAGACTCTTCTTGATGTTCATCTTGTTGAGCTCCTTTGACAGAGATTTGTTCGTGTTTCTGAAATCGGTAAAACGGCGAATAGCATACCGAATCTGCGCACGGAAGTCAACCCCCTAATTTTTTGGTAAACTAGTCTTCCTCATGAAACGACTTGCTCAGCTCTTGACCGCCTCCTGGGCGCCGTGGCTCTTCGCCGCGGCGCTGTGCCTGTTTTCCGCCGCGCTCGCCGTCTGGTTTGGCGGACTCAACCAGGACGAAGGCTGGTACCTCTACGCGGCGCAGCTGGTGCGAAGCGGCAAGCTGCCCTATCGCGACTTCTTCTTCACGCAGGGTCCGGCGCTGCCGCTCGTCTACTCGCTGCTCGCGCCCGTGTGGGGACAGGGCTCGCCCGTGAGCGGTCTGCTCGGCGGCCGCCTCGTCACGCTCGCGCTCGGTCTGCTCGCGACGGCGTTCGCGGTGGGGCTTGCGCGCCTGCTCGTGCCGGCCGCGCGGCGCGGCCTCGCGGGCTTCGCCGTCTTCGCCCTGCTCGCCGGCAACCTCTACCACCTCTACTTCACGACGATTCCCAAGACCTACGCGCTCGGCTCGCTCTTTCTCCTGGCGGGACTCTTCCTCGTCGCGCGCGGGCTCGGCTGCGCGGAAGACGATGCGGAGAACACGCCGCCTCACGCCGCCGCGCGCGCGCTGCAGCTCGTCGCGGGCGGGCTTCTGCTTGCGTTCGCCACGGGCACGCGCATTTCGCTCGTGCTGATTCTGCCCGTTGCCGGACTCGTGCTGCTCGCCCGTTTCCGCGCGCTGCGCTGGAGCTTTCTCTGGCTGGGGCTTGGCGGTGCGCTCGGCGGCTTCCTCACCTACGGCTTTTTTGCGCTTGATCCGGCGTCGCTGTGCGGTCTGCTCGCGGCGCAGAGCTACCATGCGGCGCGCGGTGGCTTCGATCCCTTCTTCGCGCTCGGCAGCGTGAGCCGTCTCGCGCGGGGCTACGCCGCGCTCGGTGTGGTGCTGTTCGCGCTCGGCGCTCTGGCCGCGCGCGCGACGCGACAGCCGCCCGCCCCGAAGACGCGCGCGGCGGCGGCGCGGTCGGCAATGCGCTGGACGCTCGGCCTCGGCTTCGCGGCCGTGTTCGCGCTGCAGCTCAGCGCGCCGTTCCCCTACGACGACTACCAGGTGCCGATCATGGGGATGCTCACGGCGCTGATCGTCTCGGGCTTCGCCACGCGGGTGCGCGCGGTCGTGCCGGCGATGTGGTTCGTCGTGCTCGTCGCGGGTCTCGTCTCGTTCACCTCCCCGCAGCTGCAGGACTGGGCGACCTACGGCGCAGACCGCTTCTGGAGCCGCAAGAAGGAAATGACCGAACTCGCGAAGCTGCGCGAGGTGGGGCGCGAGATCAAGGCGCTCGACCCCGACGGCACAACCCTGCTCACGCAGGATCTCTACCTCGCAGTCGAGACGGGACGCACGGTGCCCGAAGGCCTGGAAATGGGGCCCTTCAGCTACTTCCCCAACCTGCCCGACGACGTGGCGGCGGCGTGGCACGTGCACAACCGCGCCAGTCTCGCGAAGCTGCTCGCCTCCGCGCCCTGCTCCCTCGCGGCCTGCAGCGGCTATGCCTTCGCGATCGCGGCGCCGACCTGCGTGGAAACGTCCTTCAGCGAGCAGACGCGCTTCTTCGACATTCTCAAGACGCGTTACGACCTGCGCCTCGAGGAACCCGACTTCGGCCAGAACGCGACCACGCTCCTGCTGCTCACGCGCAAGACCTCCGCACAGTGACCGCAGGGCCCATGCCACGCCGCGTGTCGGATGATCTATTTCTTGATCGCGGGCGAGGCCGGCAGGGCAAGCCGGAAGCCGAAGTAGTCGTAGCGGGAGGCGGGTGCGCAGTCGTAGCGTCGGGCAGCGCGGCAGCCGCCGGCGTCGTTGCACCAGCTCCCGCCCCGTCGCACACGAGTCGACCCCGCGGCCGTGTTCACCGCGCCGCCAAGCCCCGTAATGT
>CAVGKN010000165.1:0-3331 GCA_963629855.1 Lachnospiraceae bacterium | reverse complement strand
CGATCGTGGCCGCCGCCGAGTCTTCGCGCGAGCAGACGCCGAAGAACCACGAGCTGCTCCTCCACTGGGCGAGCGTGGTCGATTACGAGTAAGGCCATGGCGAAGCCGAAGATCGTCATCTGCATGGGCAGTTCGTGCTTCGCGCGGGGAAACGAGCGGAACCTGGAGTTCTGCGAGAAGTACCTGGCCGAGCACGGACTGCGCGATGAAGTCGACTGCGAGCTTTCGGGCTCCCTCTGCACGGGCAACTGCGCGGCGGGGCCCGTGGTGATCGCCGACGGGCGCATCTACACGCGCGTCGATCCCGGCGTGATGAAGGATCTTCTTGATTCGCTGTTTGCCAAGGGCGCGAACGCCTGATTCGTTCGCGCAAAGCCTTTGAGAGCCCGGGGCGGTGTTCCTTTCTTCCGCCTCCGGGCTCTCCTTTTTTTATGCCGGCGAAGGGCGATCGCGCGGCAGGAACAGCGCGTGGGCGTTGGCGGTGGTGAGCGCGGCGAAGACGTCTTCGGGGATCTGGCGCTCTTGGGCGAGGCGGCGCGCGGTGTGCACCACGAAGGCCGGTTCGCAGCGACGCCCGCGCAGCGGCACGGGCGCGAGATACGGAGAATCCGTCTCCACGAGAATGCGGTCGTCCGGCACATAGCGCGCCGACGCCCGCACGAGTTCGGCGGAGGGGAACGTGGCGATGCCCGAGAACGACACCATGAAGCCGCGGTCGAGCGCCTGCCCCGCAAACGCGGGTGCGCCCGTGTACGAATGGATCACGCCGCGCAGCCGGTCGCCGTGATGCCACGGCACTTCGTCGAGCACACCGAGCGTTACATCGTCCGCCTCGCGCGTGTGCACGACCACGGGCAGACCGAGTTCGTCCGCCAGCGCGAGATGGCGCGCGAAGAGGTCGGCCTGCGCGGCGAGCGTCTCGGGCGCATAGTGCGCGTCGAGGCCGGTCTCGCCGATCGCCGCCACGCGCGCGCCGTGCGTGGCGATCAGGTCGCGTAGCAGGCGCATCTTGTCTTCCACGTCGTCGAGCTGTTCGCGATCCCAGCCGAGCGCGACGCATCCGGGTGCGCGCAGGGCGTTCTCGTTGAGCTCCGCGTCGCCGCCGACCGCGAGCACCTGCGTCACGCCCGCCGCCGCCGCGCGCGCACAGAGCGCCTCCACATCGTCTTCCGCGCCAAAATGTGCATGTGTGTCAAAGAGTTCCACTCGAATTGTTTCTCCTACAGTCCCCCTGACGAAGGGAGACTCCGTGTCTCAGAAATGGGGGATAGTGCATTCAGGTATTCGTCGATGTTCAAAAGACCGTCGCCGTCGGGGTCGCCGTCCGCGCCGTCGCCGACCGCCGCGCTCGCCGGATCAAGGCCGTGCGCCGACTCCCAGCCATCGGGCAGCCCGTCGCCGTCGGTGTCGTACAGGAGCGGATCGGTTGCCACATCCGCCGAAAGTTCCTCGCCGTCCGAGAGACCGTCCCCGTCGGTGTCGGCGTTCGCGGGATCGGTCAGCGTCCAGAAGCGTTCGTACACGTCGGCAAGGCCATCGCCGTCGGCATCGAAGTCGATGCCGAGACTGTAGAAACCCGCATGGGCGAACGACGCGAGAAACCGCGGCCGCCACGCCGCGTCGACCTCGTTCGACGTCACGGCAAAGGCGCACGCATTCGTGCCCAACGGCATCGCGAACGCGCCGAGCGGCGCCCACTGCCGCGCATTGAGGTTCGTCGCGGAGAACAGATGCAGATTTCGCGAGTCGGCGGCGTCGAAGAGGTTGCTCGCCCACGCGACCTCGAACGCCAGCTCGCAGTTCTGCGGATCGATGGAGAACGCGGTGATTCTCAGCGCGTTTGTGTTCTCCACCAAATCGTCGGGCAGCGCGCGCAGCGTCGCTGTTTCGCCCGTACGAAGGCTGGCAGTCGACACCGGATCCGCCAGCCGTGCAGACCGCAGTCCGCCGTTCTTCGAGCCGCCCCAGAGCGTGGCGCAGACTACGGCGATGCAGACCACGGTCTTCTGCACCGCCGACAAGCCCCGCCACCTCGACAGCGATCTCTTGAACAGCGTTCCCATGGCGAGAAGTATAGCAGAACCTCACTGCGTTCGCAAATGGATGCCTGTGGTGAAAAACGCCCGCCTCGCGTTACACCCCTACATCCACATTTTTATAAGTGTGGATGTGGGCTCCTTATGCGTCAGCCCTGAAGGTAAACGCGGAGGGCGGCTGTTGCCAGCCGCCCTCGAACGCAGATGGGCAACGGCGCGTGAGGACACGCGCCATCCCTGCGATTGTTTTGCCACCCGCGCTTATTCAGCCTTGATCGCGGGAGAGGCCGGCAAGGCAAGCCGGAAGCCGATGTAGTTGCGTTGGGTTTCGGGCGCGAAGTTGAAGCGCCGTGCAGAGCGGCAGTTGCCGGCGCCTTCGTACCAGCCCCCGCTCCGTCGCACACGAGTCGATCCTACGACACCGGAGAGCGTCTTGTCCGGTGAGGACAAATCGACATTCACCGCACCGTCATGCGCCGTGATATCATCTTCGAACCAGTCGAGGCACCACTCCCATACGTTGCCGTGCATGTCGTAGATCCCCCAACTGTTCGGCGTGTAGGATCCCACGATCGCCGTGCCGTTCGTCACGCCGCAGGAGTTTTTGGGATCGTCGTAGTCCCCTGTATTGGAGTTCAGTATCTTGCCGCCATTGTACAAGAACCGACCAAGTTTGGCGAGATTCGTGTCGTTGACCGAGTTTTCAATCGGCAAGCCATTGCCCCAGTAGCCCGTGCCGTGGCCCGCTCGGCAGGCGAACTCCCACTGTGCCTCGGAGGGCAGATCGAATGCAAGCCCCGTCTTCGTACGAAGCAGACCAAGGAACGACTTCGGGTTCGGATCGGCGGGATAGTCAAAGGTGGTGTCCGCTGTCGTTGAGTTCGCCGCGTTGCGGATCTCGTTGTACGAGACCAGCTCCACAGGCCGCATCAAACGATCCATGTTGTAGAAAGACGGCGTCTCACGCGCCGTCTGGATGAGTGCCCACTGGGCCTGTGTGGTCTCGAAGACGGCGATATAGTAATTGTCCGAAAGCGTGACGTCATGCGTCGCCTCGCGCGAATTGTTTCGTCCGGGTTCGCCCGCCACGCTTCCCATCGTCCACGTCACGCCTTTTGCGGGAATCTTGCGCATTACGATCTTCGATGTACGGTAACCAGGATTCTTCAGGAGACCGCCTGGCAGGAACTCGACGGTAGGATAGTAGGACTCGGAATTCTTCGTTGCATTCGAGGCGATATTCACGACCATGTAGTCCGGCGGGTTGTCGACCGACCACGCCGTGACGACCGCGC
>CAVGKN010000164.1:0-3358 GCA_963629855.1 Lachnospiraceae bacterium | reverse complement strand
CGCCGCTCGTGTCGTTGAGGCTCGTGATGAGCGCGAGGATCTGCTCCTTGGCGGCGAGGAGGTCGGCCTCCTGCGCCTTCTCCTTGGTGTAGCGCTCCTCGAGCTCGCGGAACTCCTCGATGGCGACCATGTTGACGGGGCCGAGCGCGGCGATCTGCGCGGTGAGCGCGTTGACGCGCGCCTCGAGGGCGTCGTTCGGCGGCGGTTCGCCGCCCTTCCAGTCGGGATCGGGCTCGCGCAGCACGCCCTGCGCGTCGAGGCCGTATTCCTGGTTGAGATGGTCGTAGACGTTCTGCCGGCGCATCGTCGCCTCGGTGGCGGCGACTTCGAGCTTGCCGAGCATCGCGCGCGCCTCGTCGAGCCGCGCCCGCTGCGCGCCCACGCCGCCTTCGCTCGCGGCGAGCTTGGCCTGCAGCTCGCCGCGTTCGATGCGCGCCTCCTCCACCTGGCCGTGGATGTCGGCCGCGTCCTGCTTCAGATCGTCGAGCGAGCCCATGAGCTCGGCCGTCTCGTCGCGCAGACGCTGGATCGAGTCTTCGTAGCCGCGGATGCCGGCCTCGCGCCCCTCGATCATCTTGAGCAGCTCGCCGCGCCGACGCTCGGCGTCCTGCTGCTGCTGGGCGGTGAGATGCAGTTCATTCTCCATCTGCGCGGCGGCGATGCGCCGCTCGGTGAGGCGCCGGCTTTCCTCGCCGTGCGCGACTTCGAGCGTCTGCAGTTCGTCCTGCCGCTGCGCGGTGCGTTCGGTGAGGGCGTCGCGCCGGGCGAGCGCCTCCTCGAGCGCGGCCGTGAGCTCGGCGCGTTTGGCGTCGTCGCCGGCGTTGGCGGCGCGCGCCTCCTCGAGGGCCGTCTGCGTCTGGGCGAGCCGCGCGCGCACGGCCTCGGCGTCGCGCGTCATGCCCGCGCACTCGCCTTCCGCCTGCGCCGCCGCGCGCCGCGCGTTGGCGAGCGCCTGCGCCGCCGCGCGCGCCTCGTCGGCGAGCGCCGCGCTGCGCTCCGCGCCCGTGGCGAGCGTCTGCCGCCCCGCGGCGATACGCGCCTGCAGCGCCTCGAGCGAATCGGTCGTCTCGGCAATGAGCATGCGCCGGCTGAGCGGCGAGGCCGCCGCCGTGCCCGGCAGCCACGCCTCGGCCGCCCCGCGCCGCCACACCACGCCGTCCTTCGTGACCACGCGCGCCCCGGCCGCCAGCGTCTCCGCCGCGCCGGACGCAAAGAACGCCGCCGCCGAATCGGCCACGTAGACATCCCCCACGAGTCCTTCGGCCGCCGCCTTGAAATCGTCCGCCACCGTCACGAGGTCGAGCAGGCGCGGCAGCCCCGCCGGACCCGGCACGGGCGCGACCGCGTCGCCGCGCGCCGCCACCACGAGCCGCGCGCTGCCCGCGTTCTGCGCCAGCAGCGCCTCCAGCGTCGCGCGCGCGGCCGCGTCGTCCGCCACCACCACCGCGTCGAGCCACGCCCGCAGCGCGGCCTCGAGCGCCACGCGGCAGTCGGCGGGCGCGTTGAAGCGGTCGGCGAGCGAGCCGAGCACCGTGCCCTCGGGCAGCCCCAACGCGCCGTCGAGCAGTTTCTGCGCACCAGCCGCGAAGGCGTCCGCCGCCGACTTCGCGTCGTTGAGCAGGTCGAGCTGCGCTTCCTTCGCCGCCGCCTCGGCCTGCATCTTGCCAAAGTTCGCGCGCAGGTCGTCGAGCTCGGCCGCCAGCGCCGCGCGCCGCTCCTCCGCCGCCTCGCTCGTGGCCGCCGCCGCGTCTTCCGCCGCGCGCGCCGCCTCGAGCCGCGCCTGCACGTTGGCGAGCGCCGTCTCGGCCGCCTCCGCGCTCGCGCGCAGCTGCGCCTCCTCCGCCACCAGCCGCTCGCGCTTGACGATCTGCGCCCGCGCCTGCTCGTCGAGTCGCGCGATCGCGTCGCGCGTCTCGTTCGCGCGCCGCTCGCACAGCACGCTCTCGCTGCGCCCTTCCTGCAGGTCCTGGCGCAGCGCGTCGATCTTCGCGCTCGCCTCGCGGAAGGAGGTTTCCGCCTCCTCCAGCGCGGTGCGCGCCGTCTCGAGACCGTCTTCGAGTAGCGCCGTCTTCTGCACGAGGCTCTCGGCCTGCATGCCGATCTCCTCGAGCTGCTGACGCGTGGAATTGATCTCGCGGCCGTCGCGGTCGCTCCAGGCGCGATATTCGGAAATGCGCTGTTCGTTCACGCCAATCATCTCGCGGGCGCGCACGTAGGCGCTCTCGGCCTGCGCCTGCTTCGCCTGCAGCAGCGCCAGACGCTCCTCGAGCTGGTGCATGTCGGCGTGAATCTGCTGGCTCGCGCTCTCGGCCGCGTTCACCGCCACCGTCGCGTCCTGGATCGTCTGCTCGGTCTTGACGCGGTTCTGCGCGTTCATCTCCAGGGCGAGGTTGAACGCCTGGATGCGCCCCTTGCTCACGTAGATGTCAAGCCCGCGCAGTTCGTCGCGCAGCTCCTTGTACTTCTCGGCCTTGCCCACCTGGCGCTGCAGCGAGCCGATCTGGCGCTTCATCTCGCGCAGCACGTCCGCCTCGCGCAGGAGGTTCTGCTCGGTCTGCTCGATCTTGCGCAACGCCTCCTTGCGGTCGGCCTTGAACTTCGTGATGCCGGCCGCCTCCTCGAACACGGCGCGCCGGTCTTCGGGCTTGGAGGAGAGGATCTGGTCGATCTGGCCCTGCGCCATCACGGAGTAGGACGTGGTGCCAATGCCCGTGCCCATGAAGAGGCGCTTGATGTCCTTCAGGCCGCAGCGCGTCTTGTTGATGAAGTATTCGCCGGCGCCGTCGCGGTAGACGCGCCGCGTCACCGTCACCTCATGGTATTCGGTGCCGAGCTCCTTCTCGCAGTCCGCAAAGGTGATGGAGACTTCGGCGAGGCTGAGCGGCTTGCGCGTGTCGGTGCCGTTGAAGACCACGTCGACCAGCTTGGAGCAGCGGATCGCCGTCGGCCGCTGTTCGCCGAGCACCCAGCGGATCGAGTCGGAGACGTTGGACTTCCCGCAGCCGTTCGGCCCCACAATGGCGATCATGCCCGGCTCGAAGGTGAGCCGGGTCTTGTCCGCGAAGGACTTGAATCCCAAAATGTCCAACTGCTTGAGGTACACGAAGGGAATAGTTTACCAAAACCCCTTCGGCAGGTAAAGCCATTACAAAGTCCGCGCTACGGCCGACGCATTAAACCTAAAATCGGCAGGGCGAGCTCGTCCGGGCTGGGCAGTTGCAGTTCCGCCGCGTCTTCGGAGATGCCGAAATCCTCGCTGCAGACGCCTCCAGGGGCTTCACCCTCTGGGTGAATGCGAAAATTGTCACGATCCCCCGCGTTTACTGGGGCATCGTGAGATTGGAGTGCTTCAACTGCC
>CAVGKN010000163.1:0-3361 GCA_963629855.1 Lachnospiraceae bacterium | reverse complement strand
CCAGTGCAACGACATCGGCACGGTGAAGCTGCCGAAGTGGCTGCAGGCCTATGCGGGGTGCAACTTGAACTTCGAGTGGGCGAGCGGGAATGCGTTTCCGTCCGATCTGGGGCGCTACGCGCTCGTGGTGCAGTGCGGCGGCTGCATGCTCACGCGGCGGGCGGTGCAGGCGCGCATTGCGAAGTGCCGCGCGGCGGGCGTGCCGATCACGAACTACGGCATCGCGATCGCGGCGTGCCACGGCATCCACGTAGCGCCCGAGACGTGCATGGTGAAGCGGTGAGGCGACGCGCGATGTCCGCACCCTGCTATCTGCTTTGGCTCAACTGGCCCATTGGCGCGTTCCGCCTCGACGCGCGGTCGCTTGCGTTCTTCAAGACGCTCGTGGCGCCGGGGGCCGACGTGCGCGTGGCGCGTTCGGAGGCGGGCTTCCTGCGCGCGCTGCCGGAGGCGACGCACGCGATCGTGTGGGAATTCCGGAAGGAGTGGTTCGCGCGGGCGAAGCGTCTGCGCGTGCTGGCCACGCCCGGGGCGGGGCGCGAGCTGCTGCCGCGCGACGACGAGCTGCCGCCGGGCGTCGTGCGCGTGAACGGCGCATTCCACGGCGCGATCATGAGCGAGACCGTGCTCGCGTGCATGTTCGCCCATGCGCGCGGCCTCTACGCCGCCGCCGCCTTCCAGCGCGCGGGCGACCTGTGGCCGCGCGCCGCGCTCTCGCCCTTCTGCACGCGCGTGGCGGGCACGACGGCCGTCATCCTCGGCTATGGTAAGATCGGCCGCGCGATCGGCGCGAAGCTGGAGGCGCTCGGCGTGACCGTGATTGGCATTCGGCGGCACAACATCGGCGAACTGCATTCCGCGGCGAAGCAGGCGGACTGGCTCATCGTCGCCCTGCCCGGCGACACGGGCACGGACAATCTCGTGGACGCCGCCGTGCTGCGCGCGCTCAAGCGCACGGCCGTGCTCATCAACGTGGGGCGCGGCAACGCGATCGACGAGACCGCCCTGGCGCACGCACTCGCCGCTCGCCGCCTCGCCGCCGCGTTTCTCGACGTCTACCGCGCGGAACCCCTTACGGCGGCCTCGCCCCTTGCGGCCGACCTGCCGGGGCTCGTGCGTCTGCCGCACGCCTCGGCCTTCGCGCCCGACTATCTGAGGCTCTTCTTCCGCGAACTCGCGGCAAACGGCGGACTTTGCCCCCGTTCAGACGCTCCCTAGCCTCGTGCGATCTTCCAAGCGGCTTTACCCTGCGCAGGGGATGTGGTAAACTCTTATGCGGCCGTGGAGGCAGAGGGCCGACATGGCGCGATAAAGAGGTTCATCGAGAATGAGACGGACATGTTCTGTTCTGCTGGCGCTCACGGCGCTGGCACTGACCGCCGTGGCGGCGCCGGGATTCGAGCCGGTTCCTGAGGCGGCGCGCGCGGCGCTCAAGGGCGCGCGCGGAAAGCCCTTCTCTGCGGGGCTTCTGTTCTGTGAGGGCGCGTGCGTGATGCCGCCTTATCGCGTGGCGCGCTACGGCACGGCGCTGTTCGTCAACAATCGCCAGATCACGGATCAGGTGGTGCCATGGGCGAGATTCCTCGCCACGCAGGATGGCACCGCCGTCGCGCCGCCGAAGCCCGTCGCGCCCAAGCCGGCTGAGAAGGAGCCCGCGCCCGACACCGCGAACGACGATTTGTTTGATGAAAGCCCCGCGACGCCCGCGCCGGCACCCGTCGCCGCCACGCCGGCCGCGGCGCCCGCGCCCGCCCCCGCCACCGAGTCCGTCGCCTTTACGGAGAATGCGCGGAGCAAGGCATTGCTCAAGCGCATCAATGCCGCGCGTTTCGAGGTGCAGCGCAAGCTCAAGGAGGGCTACATCTGCTTCTACGGGTCGCGCTATGCGCGCGTGATCGTGGAGCCGCGCGTGGCGAAGGCGCTGCTCGCCGTGCTGCCGGAGGCGATTCGCGATGCTGAAAACGGCGCCGGCCTCGCCGCGAAGATGCGCGCGAAGGGCTTTGCGTTCATGAACCTCGCGCTGTGCGAAGACCTCATCCGCAACCGGGCGGACTACCCGAAGCTCCGCGAGCTCCGCAAGGTCTTCGAGGAAGAGGCCTCGCTCAAGCGCATGCTTCAGGAGGCGCAGTAGCATGGAACTCGCTTCGCCCGCCAATCCGAAGATCAAGTTCGTCGTCAAGCTCCGCACCTGTTCGGTGCGCGAGGAGACGGGGCAGATGATCGTGGAAGGCTACCGCGAATGTCGGCGGGCGCTTGACAACGGCTACCGTCCCCATGCAATCTTCCACTGCGCCGACCTCTGGCTCAAGAACGAGAACGAGGCGGCGCTTGTGGCGGACTGCGTTGCGCGCGGCGCGGAGGACTACGCCTGTTCCAAGGCGGCGTTCCTCAAGATGGCCTACAAGGACCGGCCCGACGGCCTCCTCATGGTGGGGCCGCACGTCACGAAGCGGCTCGACCAGCTCACGCTGCCGTCAAACGCGCTCGTGATCGTGACGGAGGCGATCGAGAAGCCCGGCAATCTCGGCACGATCCTGCGCAGCGCGGACGCCGCAGGCGCGGCCGCCGTGATCGTATGCGACCGCACGACCGACGTGCACAACCCCAACGTCGTGCGCGCCTCCACGGGCACGATGTTCTCCGTGCCGATCGTGGAGGCCACGAGCGCGGAGGCGCTGGCGTGGCTCAAGGCGCGCGGCTTCAAGATCCTCGCCGCCACGCCGCACGCGGAGCGCCTTCACTTCGAGGTCGATCTTACGGGCCCCGTGGCGCTCGCCGTCGGCGCCGAACAGTACGGCCTCACCGCCACGTGGATGGATCACGCCGACCTGCGCGTGCGCATTCCGATGCTCGGCCTTGCGGATTCCCTCAACGTGAGTGCGGCAACCACGATCCTCGTCTACGAGGCCGTGCGCCAGCGCATTGCCGCCGGCATTGCGCGCGTGCCCAACTTCGAGCCCTGGCACGGCGAAGGCCGGCACGACCACTGACCCTTTCGCCCCGAATCGGATTTCGGGGCGTCTTCACAAAACACAACACGCAACGAAAGGCGAAATACCATGGCGATGACTGAAACGATGACGCGCACGGCGGCGACGGCGCTGCTGGCGGCGGGACTGATGGGCATCTCGGCGCAGGCCGAACAGGTGGCGCTGTTCAACGGCAAGGATCTCGCGGGCTGGCTCTCGGTGGCCGACCACGAGGTGACGGGCGGCTACACGGCCGCAGAGCCGACCTGGTTCGTGAAGGACGGCTCGATCTTCACGACGGGCACGCCGTTCGGCTATCTGCGCACGAAGCGCGCGGACTTCGCGAACTTCCGCCTTCACGTCGAGTATCGCTGGTGGCGCGAGACGCCGAA
>CAVGKN010000162.1:0-3366 GCA_963629855.1 Lachnospiraceae bacterium | reverse complement strand
CCTACGAGGCGTTCATCCGCACGCCCGGCATCCCGCACTCGATCTACGCCTGCGCAGGTGCGCGCGAATGCGCGATCGAGTTCCGCAGTTTCTCCAAGACGGCCGGCTTCACGGGCATCCGCTGTGGCTACACCGTGGTGCCGAAGGGGCTTATGGCCTACACGCGCGAAGGCGCGCCCGTGGAGCTGCGCGCGCTGTGGTCGCGCCGCCAGACGACGAAGTTCAACGGCTGCTCCTACATCACCCAGCGCGGCGCCGAGGCGGTCTACTCGCCCGCGGGGCAGATCCAGACGCGCGAGACGATCGACTTCTATCTCGGCAACGCGCAGATCATGAAGGACGCGCTGCGCGACCTCGGCTACGACGTCACGGGCGGCGTGGATTCGCCCTATCTCTGGGTCAACGTGAAGGACGACTCGTGGGCGTTCTTCGACCGTCTGCTGAAGGAGGCGAACGTGGTCACCACGCCCGGCGCCGGCTTCGGCCGCGCGGGCGAAGGCTACATCCGCATCTCCGCGTTCAACAGCCGCGCCCACGTGGAGGAGGCCGTCGCGCGCCTCGCCCGCGTGCTGAAGGGCTAGCGCGCCGTTTCCATGTACCGGGCGATTTTCGCATACGGGCCGCTCGCGGCCTGGGCGCTGCTGTTGATTGTGGTGGTGCATCCGCTGCGGCTGAAGGCGCCGGGACGCATCGCGCTCTCCCTCGTGCTGCTGGCGCTCACGCAGAAGTTCCTGATCTACCAACTCCTTGGCGGCGACGCGCTCGTGCCGGATCTGCCCGAGCGCTTCATCAACGTCACGGGCTGGCTCTACTCATCGTGCATGATCCTGTGCGCGCTCGCCTGCGCGTGGACCGTCGTGTGCGGGGCGTGGCGGCTCTGCCTCCATCGTGCCGCGCCGTGCGCGGTGATTCCCGCGCTCGCCGTCGTGGCGCTGCTCACGGCGGGCTGGGGCGTGTGGGAAGGCGTGCGCGTGCCCGACGTGAAGCGCATCGAACTGCCCGTGAAGGGGCTGCCTGCGGCGTTCGACGGCTTCAGGCTCGTGCAGATCTCCGACATCCACTGCAGCTCGGCGGCGCGCCGCGCGCGCACGGCGGGCATCGTGGCGGCGGTCAACGCGCTCGACGCCGACCTCGTGTGCCTTACGGGCGACCTCGTGGACGGCTCGCCGACCGAGCGGGCCGACGACCTGGCGCCGCTCGCCGACCTGCGCGCGCGCTACGGCGTGGCGAGCTGCACGGGCAACCACGAGAAGTATTCCATCTACAAGGCCTGGCGTCCCGTCTTCGACGCGCTGCACCTGGGCATGCTCGACAACGACGCCCGCGTGATCGAGAAGGGCGGCGCGGCGCTGGCGATCGGCGGCGTGCTCGAATGGCGGCCGAACGTGGCGCAGGCGTTCACGAACGTGCCGCCGGCGGCGTGCCGCATTTTGCTGAAGCACCGTCCGTTCCCGCCGGCCACGAACGCGCAGGATCGCGTGGCGCTGCAGCTCTCCGGCCACACGCATGGCGGCATGATGCCCGTGCTCGATCGGATCGTGGCGCGCCTCGGCAACGGCGGCTTCGTGCGTGGCCTCTACCGTCTCGGCGACTTCACGCTCTACGTGAATCCCGGCACGGGCCAGTGGGCGGGTTTTCCCCTGCGCCTTGGCGTGCCGGCGGAAATCACGCTCTTCACGCTTCGGCGCGTCAATTAGACTTGCCTAACAAGCGTCTTGTGTGCGATAATACACGACGATTTTTTTCACCCAACAAGGAATACGTCACATGTGCGAAAACTGCTCGCCGGCCATTGCCGGAAAGTATGCCGAGCTGGACGCCTTCATCGACGGTCTCAATCTGGACCTCAACGATGAGCGCCGGCGCGGACGACTCATCCAGATCCTTCACCGTGCCCAGCACATCTTCGGCTATTTGCCGCGTGAAGTGCAGCAGCATGTGGCCGCGCGCATGCACATTCCCGAGAGCGCCGTTTCCGGCGTGGTCTCGTTCTACAACTATTTCACCACCAAGCCGAAGGGCAAGTACGTGATCAACGTGTGCCTCGGAACGGCGTGCTACGTGAAGGGCAGCGAGGGCGTGCTGCGCGAAATCGAGCGCGTGCTCGGCGTGCAGGCCGACACGCATCCGACGGCGGACGGCCTCTTCTCCGTGAGCGCGCTGCGCTGCGTGGGCGCCTGCGGTCTCGCGCCGGTCATGATGGTCAATGATCAGGTGTACGGAAAGGTGACGCCCGCGAAGGCCGTCGCCATCATCAACGAATACAAGGCGAAAGGCTGAGCGTAGCAATGGACAAGATTACGAGCAAGGCCGATCTCGACGCCGTGTTCGAGGCCGCGAAGGGCAAGCTCGCCCTCCGCCTCGTCAAGGAAGGCGCGATCGACTCGAAGAAGAAGGACATTCTCTGCTGTGGCGGCACGGGCTGCCATGCGTCGGCGTCGCAGACGCTGATGGCGAATCTGCGCGACGAGATCCGCGCGGCCGGCCTCGAGGCCGACGTGCACGTGGTGCAGACGGGCTGCTTCGGCTTCTGCGCCCAGGGCCCGATCGTCAAGGTGATGCCCGACAACGTGTTCTACGTGCAGGTCACGCCGGACGACGCGAAGGAGATCGTGCAGAAGCACATCGTCGGCCACGAGGTGGTGGAGCGTCTGCTCTACGTGGAGCCCACGCTCAAGGCGAAGATCCACGACTACGCGCAGATGCCGTTCTACGCCAAGCAGCACCGCATCGCGCTGCGCAACTGCGGCCTCATCGACGCGGAGTCGATCGAGGACTACATCGCGAACGAGGGCTACCAGGGCCTCGCGAAGGCGCTCACGCAGATGACGCCGGAGCAGGTGGTGCAGGAAGTGCTCAACTCGGGCATCTGCGGGCGCGGCGGCGCGGGCTTCCCCACGGGTCTCAAGTGGAAGATCGCCGCGGGCGTGAAGGCCGACGAGAAGTACATCGTGTGCAACGCCGACGAAGGCGATCCGGGCGCGTTCATGGACCGCTCGATCATGGAAGGCGATCCGGGCAGCGTGATCGAGGCGATGGCCATCGGCGCCTACGCGATCGGCGCGCAGCACGGCCTCGTCTACATCCGCGCGGAATATCCGCTCGCGGTGAGCCGTCTGCAGAAGGCGATCGACCAGGCGCGCGAAGTCGGCCTGCTCGGCGACAACATCCTCGGCACGAAGTTCTGCTTCGACATCGAGATCAAGCTCGGCGCCGGCGCGTTCGTGTGCGGCGAGGAGACGGCCCTCATCCACTCGATGGAAGGCCAGCGCGGCGAACCCACGACCAAGCCGCCGTTCCCCGCCAACATCGGCGGCGGCTACTGGGGCTGCTCCACGAACGTCAACAACGTGGAGACCTACGCCT
>CAVGKN010000161.1:0-3383 GCA_963629855.1 Lachnospiraceae bacterium | reverse complement strand
GTTGACGCCGCTCCGCGCGCGCATGTTGAACGTGCCGAGGCCGAAGTAGACGGCATCGGCGCCGGCGTCGAGCGCGGCCTGCAGGCACGTGAAGTCGCCCGCGGGCGCCAGAATTTCAGGTGCGGTCATTTCTCATTTCCTCTCGCGCGCGAAGACGCGGTAGAAGCGCAGCGCGCCTTCCGCGGGCGCGGTGAGCGGCGCGGTGAGTTCTCCCTTGCCGTTGGCCTTCACCCAGGTCGTCGGCGCGGTGAACGAGCCGTTCAGGTCATCCGTCCAGCCGAGGCCGTAGTAGACGTTGGGCTGCACGAGCTCCGGCGCGAGCGTGACGCTCGCCGTGTTCGTCGCGACGACGAAGGTGGCAATGCGCGGCGAGACGAGCGCCGCAGGCGTGTAGTCCGTGACGTCCGCCCAGTCGATCGTCGTGCCCGAAAACGCGAGCGCGGACGAACTTTCGTTGTAGATGGCGTTGCCGTCTTCCGTCGCGGCGTTGTCTTCGAACGTGCAGTCGGTGAAGCTGGCGCGCGACGTTTCGCCGAGCAGGGCGACCGCGCCGCCGTAGGTGGCCGCGCACGCGCTGAACGTGCAGTTGGAGACCTCGAGCGCGCCACCGTCCTGCACGAGGATCGCGCCGCCCGCGCCCGATTCGTCTTCGCCCGTGGCGGCGCCGTTCGTGAACGTGATGTCCACGAGGCGCAGCGTGAAGCCGGCCGGCACCACGAAGAAGCGCGTCGTGCCGCCACCGTCGAACGTCATCGGGCCGCGGATCTCGACCGTGCGTTCGCCCGCGAAGACGAGCGCGTCGCTGAACGTGATCGTGCCGTTCAGCGCGTTGCTCGTCGCGTAGGCGCAGGCGGGGTCGAGCTCCAGCACTTCGTTCAACGCCGTCTGCAGCGCGGCGAAGGTCGGCGTCGTGATCGCGCCCACCAAGTTCGTCTCGCCGCCGCCCGCGTCGGGTTCGTCTTCGGCGCGCGTCTCGCCCGTGACGACGGCGCCGGGCCGCGGCGTCGTGTAGGTCGTGCCGAGCTGGTCGCGCGCGAGCGTCTGCCAGCCGCTGCCGAGTGCGCTCGTGCCGCGCAGAAGCTTCCAGCTGTTCGTGCCCGTCGTCGAAGTCGTCGCCTTCACCCAGTTCGCCGTGCCGCGCACGTAGACGGCGTCGCACACGGCCGAGTCGAGCAGCGGGTAGACGCGATGCTCCGTGCCGTCCACCACCACGTCGACGGCCTTCGGTGCGCCTGTGGCGTCCACGTGCGCGAGCAGGTCGGCGGCCGTGCCCGCCGTCGTCGCGACGAAACGCGGCTTGCCGTCCGCCGCCACGACGAGGTCGTTCGTGCCGTTGTCGCCGATGAGCAGCGTGTTTGCAAAGGCAGCCGTTAGACGCGTCGCGCCCGTATTCGCCACGTAGGCGGCCGCGCCGAGCGCGTTGGTCGTCGCGCCCTTCTCCACGGCGTTGCCCACGAACGTGCAGTTCGCGAGCAGCGCGTCCGCCGTCGCGCCCTTCACGTACACGCCACCGCCGGCGGGATCCGTGACCGAGCCGCTGCCGCGCGCCACGTTCTCCGCGAACGTCGCGTGCAGCGCCGTAAGCGTGCCGCCGTCCGCCACCGCGAGCGCGCCGCCGTGCGCGGCCACGTTGCCCGCGAACGTCGCGCCGCTCACGAGCGTGGTCGCGCCCTTGGCCGTGTAGATCGCGCCGCCGTCGCCAATGGGGCTTGCCGCCGCGCGGCCCGCCGAGCAGGCGTAGAACGCACAGTTCGAGACGATGAGCGTGCCCCGGTTGTCGATGCCGCCGCCATCGGTCGTGTAGTCACCGTAGATGCGGCCGAGGCAGTTCGTCATCGTGAGGTTCGCGAGCGCGAGCGTATTGCCCGCGCCGACCGCGAAGGCGCGCCAGCGCGTGTCGCCGTCGATGCGGATCGTTCCGTTCGTGGGGCCCGTCACGGAGACGACGCAGTTCGACAGCCCCGCGATGCGCGTCGCCTCCGTGGTCAACTTCAGCGTACCGCGCAGATCTTCCCGGAACGTGATGTCGAAGCGACCGTTCCGCACAAGGTTCGTCGCCCAGGGACTCGTCTCGTCCATCAACTTGCGCAGGATCTCGTGCAGACTGTTCTTGCCGTCGTAGGCGTCGTTCTCGTCGTCGAGCGTGTCGACCACGAGCGAGGGCTTGTCCTCCACCATCCAGTAGGAGCCGATCGACGGCGTTTCGCCCGACAGGTCGCGCCCCGTGATGTCGGTCGTCACGGGCGTCGTCGTGGCGGACGCCGTTCCGAAGAACGTGTACGTCACGCCGTTCGCCGTATACTTCACGGTCGAGAAGTCCGAAGAATGGTACATCGTCGCGCCCTTGTTCCACGTGTCGCTGCCGGGGCGTTCCACGTCCTGCTCCACGCCCGCCACCGTAAAGCGGTCGTCCTTCCGCTGGATGGCCATATACTTGTAGGCATGGTTCCAGGAGGTGTAGACGCCGCCCGTCATGCAGCTGCTGCCCACCACCACGTTCATGCCGCAGTTCGCCAGAAGCGAAAACACCGCGATGCCCCTGCTGCCACTTTCCAGCGCGAAGTCGGCCGTGCCCGTATTCGCGCCCGTGTTGCCGCTCACGATCGTGTTGAGGAAGGAGGTGGTATTGCCCTTGACCTTGTGGAAACCGCCCGCGCCCGCCGTGCCCGTGTTGCCGCGCAGCGTCGTCTGCGCGAAGGTCAGGGAACCGCCTGCGCTGTCGCACACCACGCCGCCGCCCTTGCGAGCCGTGTTGTCGAGAATCGAGCAGTTGAGCAGCACGACGTTGTTCCTTCCCTTCACCGCAAGCGCACCACCGTTGCCGTTCGGCGCCGCGTTGTCGCGGAACGTACAACGCGAGAAAACCGTGTTCACCTCATTGTCCGTCGTAGGATTCAGCACGACGGCGCCGCCATCGCCCTTCGTCGACGAATTGCCCTCGAAGCGGCAATTGACGAAGCGCGCGGAAGCGTTTTCGACCCGCACGGCGCCTCCACCGTATCCGTCCGCCGCGCAACCACCGCGGAACGTGATGTTCGAGTAGCAGACGGGACCGTACCCCTGCTCGACAATACGCTGCTGTCCCTCGATACCGAAGATGAGCGCATTGCCGTTGACGGGGCCCGAAATGACAAGGGGGTTGTTGTCCCCGAAGACATCTTTATATGCCGGTTGAAGGGAGGTTTCAAATATCAGCTCGAGGACATTGTTCGTGAAGAGCGCATCGTCGAACGTGATGACGACGGAACTCTTCTTCTGTTGATCTGCCGCCACCGTCTCGGCCATGAGAAGCGCCTCGCGCAGGGGAGTACGGCCGTCCGCGTCGTTCTCCTCTCCAACGAGTTCGTCGAACGCGGCGGTGACGTGAAGGGACGGTGTCTCGC
>CAVGKN010000160.1:0-3393 GCA_963629855.1 Lachnospiraceae bacterium | reverse complement strand
CTGCACGTGCGCGTCGAAGATCCTGAAGGGCTACGTCTCGCCCTACGACGCGACCGTGATCACGAACCTCAAGGCGCACGACTTCATCTGCGCGGGGCGCGTGAACATGGACGAGTTCGCGATGGGCTCCTCCACGGAGAACTCCGCGCTCGGCCGCACGGTGAACCCCTACGACGTCACGCGCGTGCCCGGCGGCAGCTCGGGCGGCAGCGCGGCGGCGGTGGGCGGCGACCTCTGCATCGCCGCGCTCGGCACGGACACGGGCGGCTCGATTCGCCAGCCGGCGAGCTTCTGCAACTGCGTGGGCCTCAAGCCGAGCTATGGGCGCGTGAGCCGCTATGGCGTGACCGCGTTCGCGAGCTCCCTCGACCAGGTGGGCCCGATGACGAAAAGCGTGGAAGACGCGGCGATTCTGCTGCAGGCGCTCGCCGGCCACGACGAGATGGACGGTACCACGCCGCGCGAACCCGTGCCCGACTACGCGGCCGCACTCGAGGGCGCGTCGCTCAAAGGCGTGAAGATCGGCCTGCCAAAGGAATACTACGGCCTCGCCGGCCTCGACCCCGAGGTGAAGCGCATCACGGACGAGGCGGTGAAGGCGTGCGAGGCCGCAGGCGCGGAGCTCGTGGAGGTGTCGCTGCCGCACACCGAATACGCAATGGCCGTCTACTACGTGATCGCGCCCGCGGAGGCGAGCGCCAACCTCGCGCGCTTCGACGGCGTGCGCTACGGCCATCGCTCGGCGCGCAGCGACAACGTGTTCGACCTCTACACGCGCAGCCGCGCCGAGGGGTTCGGCCCCGAGGTGAAGCGGCGCATCATCATGGGCACCTACGTGCTCTCCAGCGGCTACTACGACGCCTACTACGTGCGCGCCTCGAAGGTGCGCACGCTCATTCGGCGCGACTTCGAGCAGGTGTTCCAGAAGGTGGATACGCTGCTCACGCCCGTGGCGCCCACGCCGGCGTTTCCGTTCGGCGCGCATCAGGACCCGCTCACGATGTACCTCAACGACCTCTTCACGATCCCGAGCGCGCTCGCGGGCAACTGCTCCATGAGCGTGCCGGCCGGGTTCACAAAGGAATCTTTGCCTTTGCCTGTCGGCGTGCAGTTCATCTGCGACGCCTTCCGCGAAGACCAGCTGCTGCGCGTGGGCAAGGCGTTCGAGGAGGTGCGTCAATGACGGCGCGGCGGTGCATGGCGCTGGGCGCGCTGGCGCTGGCGGCGACGACGTGCGCGGCGGAGCCGACGGGCACGCTCGTCTCGCCCGTCGTCACGAACGTCGCGACGTTCGCGGTGCAGGTCACGAACAACCTGTTCATCGCGGTGAGCCCGCTCACGAACGATCCCTTCACGGCGGCGGCGCCCTACGCGACGAACGCGGTGGCGGGCACGCTCGCGGGCACGACGAACGCCGTCACGGCGAGCGGCGCCGTCACGAACGTCTCCTCGCTGCTGCTGCTCGACACGAACAAACTCAACAAGGCCGTGGCCGCCGCGGTGAAGAAGGCGGCGGCGGACGTGGCGGCCGCCGCGGAGAAGAGCGAGGCCGCGCTCAAGGGCCGCCGCGTCGACACGCGCTCCTTCACGCTGCACCACGTCTCCGCCACCGAGGTCGCCGAGAAGATCAACGCCACCTGGAGCGGCGACTTCGGCCTTGGCTGGAAGCTCGACAAGGTCGCCCAGGCGTTCCCCGACGCGAACGTGGTGATGGTCACCGCGCCGGGCGTTGTGCTCGACGCCTGCGAACGCGTGGTGCGCGACGTGGACGTGGAGACAAAGCAAATCTACATCGAGGCCCGCTTCGTGGAGCTCTCGAACAACGCCTCGCACAAGCTCGGCATCGACTGGTCGATGCTCGACGGCATGGCCGGTGCGCTCAGCATGAACTCCACCTTCGACCAGCGCCGCATGAAGGGCGTGTCGAGCATGACCGAGGCCGGCAGCACGACCACGACCACCTTCGGCTCGGACGGCGACTTCCACGACGTGAACCTCTCGCGCGTGCAGGGCACGATCAGCATGAGCGACCTCTACGTGATCCTGCGCGCGCTCGAATCGTGCGAGGACGCGCGCACATTCTCCAACCCCAAGATTATCGTCTCCTCCGGCCGCAAGGCCACGGTGGACATGACCACGAAGTCCCCCAACGTCACGATCGCCGTGAAGAAGACGATCAACGACAACTCCACCTCCGTGGATCTCGACATGAAGATGGCCGCAATCCCGGGCGAGGACAAGATGATGTTCGCCAAGGAGGCGTTCTTCTCGTGGGGCATTTCGCTGGAGGTCACGCCGCGCGTGGGCGAGGACGGCCTCATCCACGTGGACATCGTGCCCACGGTCAGCTCGAAGACCGGCGAAGTCACGGCGGGCGATTCGGATTCGACGTCGTCCGACTCCTACGCCGCGAAGTATCCGATCATCGAGATGCAGCGTCTCGTGACCGAGTTCAGCATGGCGAGCGGCGCCACGGCGGTGATCGGCGGCCTGTCGCGCACGGTGGAGTCGCAGATCGACAACGGCATTCCCTGGCTGCGCGACTGGTGGTGGATCGGGCCGCGGCTCTTCGGCTCGAAGGTGCGCGTGAAGGAGCAGAAGGAAATCATCGTGTTCGTGACCGTGGGGGTGGTTGACTCCCACGACGTGAAGCAGGACGTGGGCCTGCCGAAGAACGCCGTGCTTGGCCGACAGTACACGGACGGCGTGCTGCACGAACCCGGCGACCGCATCCGCCAGAGCGTGCGCGGCATGGATTCGCTCGACCTGCGCTCCATCGAGGAGCAGGTGCACGATCCCCGGCGCACGAACCGCGTCGTCACGGTGCGTAGCGAAATCGAGCGCCTGCAGAAGCGCATCGACAACCGTCTGCGCTTCCTGCGCCTGGAGGAGGCCGCCTCCGAAGCGAAGAAGAACGGCGAGGAACCGCCACCGCCGCCGCCACCGACGACGCCGGACATCGAGGACATGAAGGTCATCGAAAAAGAGAACGACTGAGGACTTATGGAATTCGAGAACACCATTGGGCTTGAAACGCACGTGCAGCTGAAGACGCACACGAAGATGTTCTGCGGCTGTCTGCTCAAGACCGGCTGCGAGCCGAACACGAACGTGTGCCCCGTGTGCCTGGGCTATCCGGGCGCGCTGCCCGTGATGAACCAGGAGGCCGTGAAGCTCACCGTGATGAGCGGCCTCATGCTCGGCTGCACGATCAACCGCCACGCCACCTTCGACCGCAAGAACTACTTCTACCCCGACATGGCGAAGGACTACCAGATCTCCGAGAACGGCAACCCGCTCTGCATCGGCGGCGGCGTGGAAATCACCAAGCCCGACGGCACGAAGAAGTTCATCCGCATCAACCACATCCACCTCGAGGAGGACGCCGCGAAG
>CAVGKN010000159.1:0-3415 GCA_963629855.1 Lachnospiraceae bacterium | reverse complement strand
GCGGCCGATGCGGTGCACGTAGTCCTCGGCCTCGTAGGGGAAGTCGAAGTTGATCACGTACTCCACGTCGTCCACGTGGATGCCGCGGCCGGCGACGTCGGTGGCGACCACGATCTTGACCGCGCCCTCGCGGAAGTCCTCGAGCACCTTGAGGCGCTTGTTCTGGTTGACGTCGCCGGAGAGCATCTCGCAGCTCACGCCGCGGCACTTGAGCGACTCGTAGACGTCCTCGGTGGTGGACTTGCGGTTGCAGAACACGATCGCGCGGGCGTTCGGGTGCAGGGCGATGTGGTTGAAGAGCACCTTGAACTTGTCGTCGGCGCGGATCACGTAGACGACCTGGCGCACGGTGTCGGTGGCGTTGTGGTCGCTTTCGACCTCGGCCTTGACCGGCGCCTCCATCCAACGGGAGGCGAGGCGCATCACGTCGTCTGTGAGCGTGGCGGAGTAGAGCATCGTGGTGCGCTTGTCCTTGGGGGGCAGGTGGTTCATGATGCGGCTCACGTCGGGGATGAAGCCCATGTCGAGCATGCGGTCGGCCTCGTCGATGACGAGGGTGTCCACGCCCTTGAGATCGACCACGCGGCGCTGGCAGAAGTCGAGCAGACGGCCGGGCGTGGCCACGAGCAGATCCACGGGCGCGGCGAGAATCTCCTCGCGCTGGCGGTCGTAGTCCATGCCGCCGTAGATGGCGAGCGAGCGCAGGCCGCAGTACTTGCCGATGGCGTCGGCGTCCTTGCAGATCTGGATGACGAGTTCGCGCGTGGGCGCGAGCACGAGGGCGCGGGGACGCCCGCCCTGCGCGGCGCGGGCCTCCGGCGTGCGCAGATAGCGCGTGAGGATGGCCACGAGGAACGCGGCCGTCTTGCCGCTGCCCGTCTGGGCCTTGCCGGCCACGTTCTTGCCGTCGAGCGCGTTCTGCAGGGAGAGCGCCTGGATCTCGGTGCAGTACTGGAAGCCGAGATCGGCGATGGCGTGCAGCACTTCCGAAGGCAGGTCGAAGTCCTGGAAGCGCTTGCGGCCTTCCACCTCGGGCACCACGAAGGAGGCGGGATCCCACGCCGCGTGTGCGGCCTTGCGGGCCTCCATCTCCTCGGAACTCGTCACGCCGCCGGGACGCATCTCGTTCGCGGCCGTGTTGACGGGCTTCGGGCCGCGCCGGTCGCGTCCGCCGCGCTCGCCGCGCCGTTCGCCGCCGCGCCGGTCGCCGCCGCGTTCGCCGCGCCGACGCTCGCCGCGCGGAGGCCGGTCGCCCCGCGGGGCTTCGCCCGCTTCGGGCTTCCTCTGCTGCTGCTGCTGGGGTCTCTGCCCCTGCTGGTGCTGTCCTTCGCCGCCGTTGCCGCGGCCACCGCGCCGGCCGCGCTTGCCATGCCGTCCGCGGCGGGGTTCGCCGTCCTTCTTCTGCTGCTGTCCGGCCGCGGGCTTCTTGGGCGCGGCGGGCTTCTTGCCCGTGACCATCGCGGCCAGCTTCTTCAAAAATCCAAATGCCATGTACACTGTCTCCAAAAAACAACAGGCCGCGCGTGGAAGGAAACCCCCGCGGCGGCCCATCGTGATGACGTGCGCCGAAACGAGCGGCGCACTCGTGGTGAAGCGAATCGCGTGCGATTAACGCTTCGAGAACTGGAAGCGCTTGCGGGCGCCCGGCTGACCGGGTTTCTTGCGCTCCTTCATGCGGCTGTCGCGCGTGAGGCAGCCGGCCTTCTTGAGGGCCGCGCGGTACTCGGACTCCTCGCGCTCCGGCGCACCGTTCGCCGCCGGAATCGTCACCTTGGCGCCGGCCGCCTCGATCGCGCGGGCGAGACCGTGGCGGATCGCCCCGGCCTGGCCGGAGCAGCCGCCGCCCTTGGCGAACGCCACCACGTCGACCTTCGTCAGGTCGAAGCCGCTAATCGCCACGGGCTGCTTGATGTAGTCGCGCAGCGCCTCGGACGTGATGTACTCCTCGAGCGCGACCTTGTTGACCGTCCACTTGCCTTCGCCCGGCACGAGCACGACGTGGGCGCACGCGGTCTTGCGGCGACCCGTGCCCTTGGAAATAACCTTCTTCGTAGCCATTTCTCGAAATCTCCCTTAGAGCGTGACCGTTTCGGGCTTCTGCGCGGCATGGGTGTGCTCGGCGCCGGCGAACACCTTCACGCGCGTGATCATCTTGCGCGCGATGTTGTTCTTCGGCAGCATGCCCCACACGGCTTCCAGAATCATGCGGTCGGGATGCTTCGCGCGCATCTCGGCGGCCGTGAAGTGCTTCAGACCGCCCCGGTAGCCGGAGTAGCGCTGGTAGTCCTTCATGTCTTCCTTCTTGCCCGTGAGCTTCACCTGCGCGGCGTTGACCACGATCACGAAGGCGCCGGCGTCGACCGACGGGTCGAACGTGGGCAGATCCTTCGCGCGGAGCTTGTTGGCGATCACGACCGCGAGACGGCCGAGAACCTGATCCTTCGCGTCCACGAGATACCACTTGCGATTGTCGCCGGGGTTCGCGGGACGAGTGCTTTTCTGCAGCATTGTTGTTCCTTGCTTCTGTGGCTTTGTGCCCCCGTGCGGGGGATTTGTCCGAATGTCGCGCCCGGAACCTTTCCCGAACGCGGGAGACCGACTTCGTCAGCCGACCTCGCGGATGTGAGCAGTTAGTTTACCAAAAAAGCCGCCGCGCCGTCAAGAGGTGCGGCTACGGCCAGAACGAGCGCCTATTCGGCCGTGAGCGCGGGCGAGGCCGGCAGCGCAACCCGGAAGCCCTGGTAGGCGCTGCGGGCTTCAGGATCGGATCCACCACGGATGGCAGAGCGGCAGCTGTCGCAGCCGGCGATCCAGCAACCTCCCCGTCCCACACGACTCGTCCCTTTGATCGTGTTCACCGCGCCATTCAGTTTCGTGATATCCTCTGCCTTCCAGTCGAGGCACACCTCCCACACGTTGCCGTGCATGTCGTAGATTCCCCAGCTGTTCGGCGCGTAGGAGCCCACGTCCGCCGTCGCCCCTGCCTTTCCGCCATCATAGTAGTAGCGTCCGAGGCGGGAGAGGTTCGCATCCGTTTTGGAGGATGAGACAATCAACGAGCCGTCGCCCCAGGTCCCTGCGCCGTGGCCCGCGCGGCAGGCGAACTCCCACTGCGCCTCGGAGGGCAGGTCGAACGCAAGCCCCGTCTTCGCGCGAAGCAGCCCAAGGAAAGACTTCGGATGCGGGTCGGCGGGATAGTCGTAGGTGGCGTCCGCCGTGTTGTCAGTCTCCGCACTGCGGATGTCGTTGTACGAGACCTGTTCCACGGGACGCATCGGACGTCCCACGGAGAAGGCGGACGGCGTCGCGCGAGCCGTCTGGACGAGCGCCCACTGGGCCTGCGTGGTCTCGAAGACGCCAATGTAGTAGTTGTCCGCAAGCGTGACGGTGTGCGTCGCCTCACGCGAACCGTCGC